>CAIOSS010001123.1 GCA_903860995.1 uncultured delta proteobacterium
CCACCGGCACCTCCGCGGCGACGGAGAGGGCGCGCTGCTCGAGGTCACGGCGCACGCTCACCAGCTCGGCCTCGAACTGCTCGGTGAGGAAGGCCCCGAGCTTCATCGGCGAGGCGCGCAGCCGGTTGCGGATGACGTAGTCCTCGAGGTCGCGGGCCATGGCGCCCGCCGTCGCGTAGCGCTGCTCGCGGTCGACCGCGAGGCCCTTCGAGACGATCGCCTGGAGCTGCGCGTACTCGGGAAGGCCGCGGTCGATGAGCGCCGGCACCTCGCCCGCGCGCGCGATGTCGATCACTTCGCGGTCGGGCTGGGCCTTGTACATCCGTCGGCCGCAGAGGAGTTCCCACAGGATGATGCTGGCGGAGAAGACGTCGGCGCGGCCGTCGATGCGCTCGCCGCGCGCCTGCTCGGGGGACATGTACGCGGCCTTGCCCTCGAGCGCGCCCTCCGGCAGCTCGGCGATGTCGGTGACCGCGCGCGCGATGCCGAAGTCGCAGAGCTTCACCTCGCCCTCCAGCGACACCAGCACGTTGGAGGGCGACACGTCGCGGTGCACGATGCCGAGCGCGTTGCCGTCGTCGTCGGAGCAACGGTGCGCGTAGTCGAGCGCCTGGAGCATCTCCAGCACCACGTAGAAGCCGTACTCCGCGGGCAGCCCGATCTTCTTCTGCGACAGCTTGCGGAGCAGCTGCGTGACGTCGAAGCCCTCGACGTACTGCATCGCGATGAAGAGCCGACCCTCCTCGCGCCCGAGGTCGAAGGTCTGCACGATGTTGCGGTGGGAGAGCCGCGCCGCGAGCTTCGCCTCGCTGATGAGCATCGCCGCGAACGACGCGTCTTCCGAGAAGCGGTTGAGCACCACCTTCACGACGGCGAGCCGTGAGGCGCCCATCTGGGTGGTGCCGCGCGCGAGGTAGATCTCCGCCATGCCGCCGCGACCGATGTGGTCGAAGAGCACGTAGCGTCCGAAGCGACGCGGGAGCTCAAACTCCGGCCCCTCGTTGGTTTCAGCCATTGGCGCCGGGACCATGCCCCCGAACCCCCCCCGCGATCAAGGGTCTCCCGCGACCTCGATGCGGAGCGCGCCGTCGACCGATCGCACCGTCGCCTTCGCGCCCCTGGGGAGGCGGCCGCGCAGCACGGCCTCCGCGAGCGGAGCCTCCACGAGGCGCGCGACCGCCCGGCGCATCGGGCGCGCGCCGAGCAGCACGTCGTAGCCCCCGCCGTCGAGCAGCAGGTCGACCACGGAGGCGTCGACCGTGAGCGCCACGCCCTGCTCGCGCTCCAGCCGACCCGCGCGGTCGTGCAGGAGCCGGCGCGCCACCTCGGCGACCTCCGCGCGCGACAGGGCGCCGAAGACCAGCGGCTCGTCGATGCGGTTCCAGAGCTCGGGCGGGAGCGAGGCGCGGGCGGCGTCGAGCACGGCCTGCGACGCGTCGACGCCGACGTCCCCCGGCGAACGCGCGCTCGCGAAGCCGACGCCCCGCCGGGTCATCGTCGACTGGAACGCCTCCGCCCCGAGGTTGCTCGTCATCACGATCAGGGTGTTGCGGAAGTCCGCCGTGCGGCCGCGGCCGTCGGTCATGCGCCCCTCGTCGAGCAGCCCGAGCAGCGCCTGCAGCACGTCGCGGTGCGCCTTCTCGATCTCGTCGAGGAGGATGAGCTGCCACGGCCGGCGCTTCACGGCCTCGGTGAGCTGGCCCCCCTCGCCGTAGCCCACGTAGCCCGGCGGCGCGCCCACCAGCCGCGCCACCGCGTGCGCCTCGGTGAACTCCGCCATGTCGAAGCGGGTCATCCCCCCGTCGCCCGGGAAGAGCGCCTCGGCGAGGGCCTTCGCCGTCTCGGTCTTGCCGACCCCCGTCGGACCGAGCAGCAGGAAGGTGCCCAGCGGGCGCGTCCCGCGGAAGCCCACGGCGTTGCGGCGCACCACGTCGGCCACCCGCGCGAGCGCCGCCCGGTGCCCCACCACCCGCGCCGCGAGGTGCTCCTCCAGGGCCAGCAGCCGTGCGTGGTCGCTGCTCGCCACGCGCTCTCGGGGGAGGCCCGCCACGCCCGCGACGACCTCGCAGAGGGTGTCTTCGTCGAGCGCCGCGCGGCCCTCCCGGCGAGCCCGGGCCAGGCCCAGGTCGAGCACCGTCAGCGTGCGCTCGGGCTGCGCGCGGCCGCCCACGAAGCGGTCGCACAGCGCCACGGCGCGCTTCGCGAGCTCGTCGTCGAGCCCGACGCCGTGCAGCGACGAGAGCGTGCGCGCGCGGGCCACCACCACCTCCATCACCTGCGCGAGGGGCAGCTCGTCGAGGTCGATGCGCTGGGCGCTCCGCTCGACCCACGGGTCGCTCTCGGAGAGCCGTCGCGCCTCCTCGGGGGTGGCGACGCCCACCCACGCGACGCGCCCCGACTGCATCCACGACCGCATCGGCGCGAGCACGTCGTCGGGGGTCTCCCGGGGGGAGGTCCACGCCGAGAGCGGGTCGAGCGCCACCACCGCGTGGCCCCGCGCCGCCCAGGCCAGCACCGAGCGCGCCGCCTCGGCCTCGTCGCCCCGCATCGCGGCCATCACGTCGGCGTGCCGCAGCCGAAGCACCGCGCCGCCGGTCTCTCGCGCGAGGGCCGTGAGCACCGCGCCCTTGCCCACACCGGGCGCGCCCACGAGCAGCGACCCGCGGGCGTCGCGCCGCTCGGTGGCGTCGCGCAGGCGGCCGAGCTCGTCGTCGCGGCCGATCACCTCGTGGCCCGCCGTGGGCACCAGCCAGCGGTCGAGCAGGGGGCTCTTTCGCCGCGCGGCGGTCACCTCGTCGGGGGCCTCGGCGGGCTTCGCGCGCAGGGCCTTCGGGCGCGCGGACGCGGCGCGCGGCAGCGGCGGGGGCGTGACGGGCTGCACCCGGCGCGCGTCGAGGGGCGAGAGCCGCGAGCGGGAGACCATCGCGCTGGCCGATGTGGGGGTGCGCGGCGCGCCCTGCGAGGCGGCGATGGAGGCCGACGCGGCGGCGAGCTCGGCGGAGTGGAGGGACGCGGCGCGCACCACGGGGACGGGGCCGGCGAGGGTGCGGGCGACCTTGGCGAGGTCCTGCCCGAGGCCGCGGAGCACCACGCCCGCGACGCTGTCGGGCACGAGCACCGCGGCGGCGAGGAGGTGCCGGCCGCTGGGCTCGGGCAGCCCCTGGGCGACGGCGAGCTGGCGCGAGTGCGACTGCGCGCGGGCGAGCGTGCCGTCGGGCTCCTGGTGGTGCGCGATGGCCTGCCGCAGCTCCACGCTCCGCAGCCCGAAGGAGCGCAGCAGGCGCGCCAGCTCGGGGGAGCCGTCGATGGCGACGGCCATCAGGTGCAGGGTCGTCGGCGCGACGCGGGTCTCCTGGGCCAGGGTGATCGCCCGCTCGACGAGCGCGCGGGCGGTGGGCATCGGCGGGGTCTGCATCGAGCACGCTGCGCTGCCACACCGGGTGGGGGTCGCGCCAGTTTTTGGCAGGCGTCACCCGCAGGCGGCGCTAGCAGTCGTGGGCCCCGACGGATAGAATCCGCGCCAACACCGACATGAACCGACGAACCCTCCTGGGCGTACTGCTGGCGTCTGCGGCGCTCGCGACCACGGCGCCCCTCCCCGCGCAGTCCAACGGCTCGATCGTGTTCATCAACCGGCGCCCGCCGCGCGAGCTCATGGGAAACATGCGCGGGTGGGCGGGCGCCAACCAGGTGCGCGCCTACAACGAAGACACCCAGTCCCACGTGTGGCGGGTGCAGTTCATGGCCTTCCTCGCTCGGGCCCCACGCGCCGTCGAGGTGACCCTGGTGTTCTACAAGATCGAGGGGCGCACCCGGCGGTACGTCACCAACCAGGCCATCGCGCTGAGCAACCCCAACGACCAGGTGTTCTTTCACCAGACGGTGCTGCACCGGTCGCCGGACGAGTTCCAGCCGATGGAAAACTACGAGGTCGCCATCACCGTCAACGACTCCCGCGGCGCCACGGAGATCGCGCGCGGTCGCATCGGCCTGGTGGGCGTGCCCGACCGCCACGACGGCGTGGTGGACTTCACCGGCGCCGCCCCGGTCGTTCACTGACGGTTCCCGCCGCGCCGTGAAGTGCGCCGAAAATTTGCTGCGCGATTCTCCAGCGGGCTAACGCCGCTTCCATAACCAGTTGTGGAGGTGCTTCGGACCCGGACGGGGTCTCCGCGGCATTCCCCTCCCCATGAGCTGGTACGGGAGGCGACGATGGCGACGGCGAAGACGTGTTCGGTGTGCGGGCGGGGCTTCGAGATGAAGTTCCGCTACCAGGTGGTGGAGGACGGCGCCGGGGCGCTGCACTTCTGCTCGCAGAAGTGTCAGCAGAAGCACCTCGGGGTCGACCGCGGCGCGGCGGGCTGCACCCAGTGCGCGAAGCCCTTCAAGCTGGAGTTCGCATGGCAGGTGCTGGTCGACGACCACGGCACGCGCTTCATGTGCACCCAGGCCTGCCGCGACGCGCTCGTGGCGGCGCCGCCCCCGGCCCGCGCCACGCGGCGCATCGCGGTGTTCAACCACAAGGGCGGCACCGGCAAGACCACCACGGCCATCAACGTGGCGGCGGGCCTCGCGGAGAAGGGCCTGAAGGTGTTGTTGGTCGACGTCGACCCGCAGGGCAACGTCGGCGTCTCGCTGGGCATCCGCAGCGAGACCACGCTCTATCATGTGCTCGTGCTCGGGGCCGACCCCCGCGACGTGGCGGTCAACGTGCGCGCCAACCTCGACGTGATCACCTCCAACGAGACCCTCGCCGCGGCGGAGGTGTACCTCGCCTCGCGGCCCGCGCGCGACCGGGTGCTCCGCGAGCGGATGCTCGGCAGCGACGCATACGACGTGGTGGTGCTCGACTGCTCCCCTTCGCTCTCGCTGCTCAACCAGAACGCCCTCTGCTACGCGGACTCGGTGCTCATCCCGGTGAGCTGCGACTACCTGGCGCTGGTCGGGGTGAAGCAGTGCGTGCGAACGCTCGGGCACGTGCACGAGCAGCTGAAGCACCCGGTGTACATCCTCGGGGTGATCCCGACCTTCTACGACGCGCGGCACAAGCTGGGGCGCGAGGTCACCGACACCCTCCAGAAGAAGTTCGAGGACCTCTGCTTCCCGCCGGTGCGCGCCAACATGAAGCTGCGCGAGGCGCCCGCGGCGCGGCAGACGATCTTCGAGTACGCCCCCGAATCGCACGGCGCGGAGGACTACCGCACGGTGGTCGAGCGGGTGCTCCAGGCCGTGCAGCGCGACCAGAAGTCGGTGGCCCCGGTGACCGGGGAGATCGTCGCGCCGAGGCGCGCGGCGGCGGCGGCGGCAGCGCTGGTGGCGACGTCGGTGGTGCCGACGGCGGTGGTCCCGAAGGCGGCGGCGATGGAGGTGGCGTGATGGCGCGGACGACGGTGAAGGACCCCTCGCAGGGGATCCAGGACGTGCTCGGGGACGACATCGACGCGGTGCTGCGGGAGCGCTTCTTCGCGCCCTCCTTCGTCGAGGAGCTCGACCGCCCGGGGCCGCGGCGCGCGGTGCCCGAGGCCAAGGCGCGCCCGGAGCACTACAAGGTCATCTGCATCTCGCTCTACACCGAGGACCTCGACCGGCTCGACGCCGCCGTGCGCGACCTGAAGCGCCGCGGACACACCAAGGCGAGCCGCTCGTCGGTGCTGCGCGCCGCGATGATGCAGCTCGACCTGGCGAAGGTGCCGCGCGGGATCTAGCGCTCGGTCGCGCGGGCGCTGATGCGAGACCTCACCCCCAACCCCCTCTCCATGAAAGGAGAGGGGGCCAGAGCGAGACGAAATCGCTTGAATTACCGATCTTTCCCCCTCTCCATTCATGGAGAGGGGGCTGGGGGTGAGGTCTCACGAAGGTGTGTACCCGACCCGTCGGGCCACCGCTCTAGCGCTCGGTCGCGCGGGCGCTGATGCGCACCGGGCGGGTCGACAGCTCGTGCGCCAGCGACGCGCGGGCGGGGTCGCTCTGCGGGGTGATGTTCCACTCGACCATGCGGTCGAGGGCGACGAGCTCCATGGAGAGCTCGGCGACGGTGCGGAAGTCGCAGCCGGCGCCGTCGGCGAGCGACTCGGGCAGCACCGAGCAGCGGGACATCGCCCCGTTGACCACCGCCTGCGCGGCGCGCACGTCGCCGAGGGCCTCGTTGGCCCGCGCCACCACGAGGCACACCGCGCCGTCGCGCTGGACGGCCGCGGGCGCGCGGCGGGCGCTGTCGACCACGAGGCGCGGCATGCCCTGGTCGAAGTAGCGGCGGAGGAGCACCCGCGTGGAGAGGGTGTCGGCGGGGGCGCGAGCCACGCGGGCCTCGAGGGCGGCGAGGGAGAGGCGCTCGGCGACGTGCGACGGGTCGAGCACCGACCGCACGCGCACGAAGCGCCCCGCGGACCAGGCCACGGCCACGGCGGCGACGATCGCGAGTTGCGTGCGAAGCTCCATCGGGCTCTATGGTACCCCAACGCATGACCGCGGATGACATCAAGGCGCTCCGGAAGGAGCTCGGCATCACCCAGCGCGCCCTGGCCGAGGCCCTGAAGCTCGACGTCGCCGAGGTGCGCGCGTGGGAGACCGCCGAGGGCTTCGCGACGAAGGCCCACTGCGAGGCGATGGCGAAGCTGCGCGCCCATCCCCCCCCGAAGGCGGCGAAGAACCCGTCGCCCATGGAGCTGCTCGCCGACCCGAAGTTCATGCTGCTCGTGCGCAAACTGCTCGCGCAGCCGAAGCTGCGGGCCGAGGTCGAGCGGCTCGCGGCGGAGCACCCAGACCCCCTCGACGGGTGAGCGCGGGTCGAAGGGCTTGACGGATACGGGGTCGGTCCCGTTCCATGGCGGGTGAGATGCCGGCCCTCGGGGTGGAAGACGTCAAGGCGATCCTGGAAGAGCGCGCGTGGGCACCACGCCAGCTCGATGAGCACACCCTGCGCTGCACCCTGGAGAGCGAAGCAGGAGAGATACGCCTCGTGGTGCGCCACGCCGGGCCGTGGATGTACCTCGCCGTGCTCCCCTTCCTCGACGCCGCGGGGCTCAAGCCCTGGGGCGGCGGCAAGTACCCGCCGCGCTTCCTCGGCCGCATCCTGGCGGTCAACTACAACCTCACGCTGGTGAAGTTCGCCCTCGACGACGAAGGCGACCTCACCCTGCGCGCCGAGCTCCCCACCGAGTCGATGCAGCGCGGCGAGGTCGAGGTCGCGCTCGACCTGCTCGTGGGTGTGACGCAGCAGTACCGCATCCCGGTGCGCGACGCCCTGCTCGACGCGGGCCGCGCCACCGAGCGCCCGTCGCTGCTGCCGCAAGCGCCCGCCTCGCACCCCCCACTTCCCTCCGACGAGCCTACCGACCACGGGCCCTCCATCGAGGCGCACGAGCCGAAGGTCGATCTCGCCGCCGACCCGCTGCCCCGCGAGTCGTAGGCCTCGGCCGCCTCAGCGCGACGCCGTCACCCTCGCCCGCTCGCTGCGGTCGCGCCCTTCGGCGGGCTGCATCGCCGCGAGGTGGCTCGCTGCGAGCGCGTGCGTCGGGGCCCGCCGCAGGGTCTCGCGAAACGACCGCGCGGCCTCGCCCCAGCGCTGCAGCCGCTCGTAGGCCAGGCCGAGGTTCATCGGGGGGTTGGGGTCGTCGGGCAGCAGCCGCGACGCGTGCTCCAGCGGACCGATGGCCCCCTCCGGGTCGCTCATCCCCAGGCGCATCACCCCGAGGCCGTTCCACGCCTGGCCCACCGACGGGGCCCGCTGGGTGACCTGCTCGAAGGCCTGCATCGCCCCCTGCCGGTCGCCCGTTCGCGCCAGCGCCACGCCCAGGTTGGTGCGCGCGCCCGTGTCGTCCGGCGCCCGCTGAAGCGCCTCGCGGAAGCTCGCCGCGGCCTCCGTGGGGTGCCCCTCGCGCAGGTCGATCTCGCCCTGCGTCGTCCACGGCCCGGCCTGGTCGGGCATGCGCCGCCCGGCCTCCAGCACCGCGCGCCGCGCCTCGACCAGCGCGCCCAGGTCGGTGAGCACCACCCCGTAGGCCAGCCACGCCTCGCCGTTGGTCTCGTCGAGCGCCAGCGCCTGCTGGAGCAGCCGGCGGGCCCCCTCGCGGTCACCGGCGGTCCGCGCGATGCGCGCCAGGTTGATGAGCGCCGAGGCGTCCCTCGGGTCGCTCTGGTGGGCCGCCTCGAAGGCCGCCCGCGCGCCCGCCACGTCGCCCACCGCGCTGCGCGCCAGCCCGAGGCGGTTGCCCAGCGCAGCCCGCACCGTGGTGCCGTGGGCCAGCGACTCGGCGAGCGTCAGCGCCGCGTGGCCGTCGCCCTCGTCGAGCAGCAGGTCGAGCCGGTGCAGCCCCACCCGCGCCCGCAGCGACGCCGGCACCGAGGGCCCGCGGGTGATGCCGTCGAAGAGCTGCGCCGCCCGCCGCCGCTCGCCCCGGCGCTGCAACACCACGGCGTCGACGAAGGTCACCCGCAGCTCGTCGGGGTCTTCGCGCCGGGCGGTCTGCACCTCGGCGCTGGCCAGCACCAGCTCGCCCCGGGACAGGTCGCCGAGGGCCCGGCAGCTGTGCCAGAGCGCCCTCGCCCGCCGACCCCGGTCGCCGTCGCTGCTCGCCCGCACCACCCGGTCGAAGAGCGACTCCGCCCCGTGCCAGTCGAGGGACTCCGGCGTCGGCGCCCGGTCGATGGACGCGTCGAGCTTCGCCATGCCCTCGCGCATCCAGCGCTCGGCGCGCGCGTCGTCCCGCAGGCGCAGCCCCAGCGCGACCACCGGGGCGACCACCGCCGCCAAGGACACCGCCCACAGGAGCTTCTTCTTCACGATGGGGGTCCAACACCATCCCCGGGAGCTCTGGTCAACTTCTCTGCGGCCCCCTCACCCCGCGCGCGCCCGGCCTCGACGCGCTACGGTGCGCCGCCGTGACCAGCCGCCCCTACCTCCGCCTCGCCGCGCTCGCCCTCGCCCTGCTCGTCCCCGCCCCTGCGTCCGCCCAGGGCCGCCCCGCGGACGAGCGCACCGTCTCCTTCGTCGAGGCCCTGCGCCTCGCCGTGCGGCAGCCCCCCACGGTGCGCGCGGCCCTCTCCCGCGTCGCCACGGCCAACGCCCAGATCGAGCAGGCCCGCGCGGCGTGGCTCCCGACGGTGGGCCTGAGCTCGTCGCCCTCGATCAGCTTCTCCGACCGGCCCTTCCTCCCGGCGACCAACACCACGCCCGCCCAGCGCGTGCAGGGCTCGAGCGTCAACATCGACGCCACCGCCAGCGTGCGCTGGAACCTCCATGATTTCGGCCGCACCTCCGCCAACGTCCGCTCGGCCGAGCGCTCGCGCGACGCCCTCCGCGAGGACGCCCGCGCCGCGTCGCTCCAGGCCCTGAGCAACGCCGCCACGCAGTACCTCACCGTGCTCGGCGACCTCGAGGCCATCGAGACCACGCGGGTCACCGTGACGCAGCGCGAGGCCCGGCTGCGCATCGCCCAGGGGCGCGTGGAGGTCGGCGCCACGGGCCCCAACGACGCCGTCCGCGCGCAGGTCGACCTCGACGCCGGGCGCCTCGACCTCACCGTCGCCGAGGCCCGGCTGGCCAGCGACCGCGCCGCGCTCACCGCCGCGCTCGGGCTCGACCCCATCGCCCCGGTGCAGGTCGCCCGCCTCCCGGACAACCTGCTCGACCTCGAAGACGACCCCGCCGTCGCGGCCCGCGAGGCCGTCCTGGCGCGCCCGGAGTTCGCCGCAGCGCGCTACCGCGTGGCCCAGGCCGAGGCCCAGGCCGAGCTCGCGCGCGCCAACCGCCGGCCCGCGCTCACGGCCAGCGCCAACGCCAGCGTCGGCTTCAACGAGGTGCTCGCGGGGCGCGGCCTCGGCGGCATCTCCGAGAACCTCTCCGGCGGGGTCGGACTGAGCTGGCAGCTCTTCGACTCCACGCTCGCCGCGGCGGCC
The DNA here is from genome assembly GCA_903860995.1 of uncultured delta proteobacterium. GTDB lineage: Bacteria > Myxococcota_A > Polyangia > Polyangiales > SCUS01. The sequence continues at coordinate 9,898 of CAIOSS010001123.1, forward strand.
ACCACCGCCGACACCGCCGTCGTGACCGCCCGCGAGAACCTCCTCGCGCAGTCCCTCGCCGTGCGCACCGCGGCCGTCCAGGCGGCGGTCAGCTCCCGCTCGGCGCGGGCCCAGGTCGAGCAGTCCGAGCGGCTCGCGGTGGGCACCGCCGCCAACCTCGAGCTCGCCACCGGGCGCTACCAGGGCGGCGCGGCGCCCCTCCTGGAGGTCGTCGACGCGCAGGCCGCCGACGCCTCCGCCCGCATCTCCGTGGTGCGCGCCCGGCTCAACCTGGCGCTCTCCCGCGCGCAGCTCCTCGCCGCCACCGGGCGCCTCGAGCGCCTCGTCGACTGACCGCGCTCAGCCCCCGCCGCCGAGGGTCTGCAGCCGGCTCGACGGGTACACCACCGACCCCGCGGGCGGGGCGTGCGTGAGGGCCACGAGCGCCCGCGCCACCACGTCGGCCTCGATGGGCCGCGCCTCGAAGGGGCGCAGCAGTCCGCCCAGGAGCCGCGACGCGACGATGGCCACCCGCTCGCCCGGCCGCGACTCGGCTCGGTCGCCCAGCAGCAGGGACGGCCGCGCGATGGCCAGCGACGCGAAGCCCACCCTCCCGAGGTCGGCCTCGACCTCGGCCTTCACCCGGTTGTAGAGCACCATCGAGCCCGCGTCGGCGCCGTGCGCCGTGACCACGACGAAGGCCTTCGCCCCGGCGGCGAAGGCGGCGCGCGCGAAGGCCATCACCGCGCCGTGGTCGACCGCGCGGAAGGCCTCGGCGGAGCCCGCCCGGGCGATGGTGGTGCCGAGCGCGCAGAGGGCGACGTCGGGCGGCGGAAGACCCGCGACGTCGGGGGCGGCGAAGTCGACGGTGCGTTGGGTGAGCTTCGGGTGCGCCACCTCGAGCGCGCGACGGCCGAGGGACACCACCGCGGAGACGGCCGGGTCATCGAGGAGCAGCGGGAGGAGCTTCGAGCCGACGAGACCCGAGGCACCAGCGATCCAGGCGGTGGTCATGGCGGCGGGAGGATGCGTCACTCGCGGCGGTGGCGGAAGAGCCACGGCCAGACGGTGACGGCGAAGGCGTCGGGCATGACGTGGAGGTCGCCGTCGCGCAGGACGGTCTCGACCTCGAAGCCCGCGGCGGCGAGGCGCGACGCCAGGGCGCAGGTGAAGTACGGGGTGACGATGTCGTCGCTCGACCCGTGGGTGAGGTACGCGGGCGGGCGGCGGCCGGCGGTGCGGATGGGGCCGGGCTTGTCGGGCCCGCTGCACGCGCACCAGCCGGACTGCGCGGCGAGGCTGGCGCAGGAGGTCCCGCGGCCGGTGAACGTGCAGTCGGGGCGCGTGGGGCAGTTGCAGAGGCCGCCGGAGCTCGACGCCCACGCCGCGATGCGCTCGCCGACGGTGTTGGCCGCGAGCTGCGCGAAGAACGCGCCGTTGGAGTGGCCGAGCAGGTAGATCCGGGCGGGGTCGACGGCGTACGCGCGCTGCGCCGCGACGAGCACGGCCCGCAGCAGGAGGAGGTCGCGGTTGGTGTCGGGGTTCACGCTGGGGTAGGTCTCCCACCAGCGTCCCTCGCTGTCGGGGTGGTCCCAGTCCGAGACGCCCTGGTACACCGCCAGCGGCGCGACCACCACGACGCCATGGTCGTCGGCCACGCGCTGCGCCGCGCTCTCCGAGAAGATCGCCCCGGCGGTGTCGTTGGTGCCGTGGAAGAGCACCAGCAGCGGCGGCGAGGCGCCCCGCGAGCTCGGCACGTAGACCAGCACCTCGCGGGCCTGGCCGCCGACGGTGAGCGTCCCGGTGCCGCGGCCGGTGACCGCCGGGAGCGTCCCGGTGAAGCTCACCGGATCGGGACCGAGCACCACGGGGCCGCTGTCGACGGGCGCGGGGCCGGCGTCGACGCCGAGGTCCACCGCGGGTCGATCGACGGGCGCAGGGCCGGCGTCGGCGGCGCCCTGATCGACGATCACGCCGCGGTCGAGGGAGGGGACCTCTGCGCCGACCGCGGCGTCGCGCGGGACCTCCACCCACTCCGAGGCCGTGTGGCAGCCCGCGAGGAGGAGCAGGGCCGCGAGGCGCCCGGCCCCCGGAGTCATGAGTCTCCGCGAAACGCGAAGCCGATCGCGATCATCGGGAGCCCCTGCGAGATGCACTCGTCGCAGCCGCCGGTGCGGTAGCGGTGGGTGAGCCACCACTGCGCGAGCACGAAGACCGTCGGCGCGTTGAAGAACGAGTGCCGCCCCTCGCGGAAGGTGTACGAGACGAGCGGCCCGAGGCGGGTGATCGGGGTGTTGAGGGCGCCCGCCCCGGGGAGCGCGGCGCCGTCGGCGCCCCACGCGGCCGTCGGGAAGAGCGGGAGCACGGCGCTGAAGCGGAGGCCTACGTTGAAGCCCATTTCGGAGTTCTGGTAGATGAGGTCGACGTCGTCGGAGATGGTCCAGCCGCCGTTGGGGGCCATCGTGTCGTAGAAGATGTCGTAGAACGCCGGGCGGGAGTTGGGGAGCGAGAGGGAGTTCCAGACGCCGCGGATGGTGTTGCGGATCGCGAGGTCGCCCACCTTCGCCTGAACGATCCCTTGGAGCGTGAGCACCCACCCCCCGGCCGCGGCGGGGTCTTGGGTGCGGGCGCGCTCGCGGATCGCCGAGTCGGAGAAGTTCTCGTTCGCGCTGTCGTACGACGCCACGTAGTTGAAGGTGCCGAACCACTGCACCCGCTCGAAGGAGGCCGAGAGGTTGAGCACCGCGAGGGGCGCGAACTCCACCGCGGCGCCCGCGCGGATGAAGGCCGGAGAGAGGGCCGCGCTGGCCGCCGCGGCCCAGTAGGTGTTGCGCTGGATGATCGGGAGGTCGGGGCGGTCGAAGATCCGGTGGCGGTACCCGAGGCGGAAGTCGTTGAAGAAGCCCAGCGGGTTGACGCGCGCAATGGTGCTGTTGCGCAGATACAGCCCGTTGGTGACGCGGCCGACGCGAGTGTTGAAGCGGTCCTGCGCGGCGACCGTGGAAGGGGCGACCAGCAGTAGCGCGCAGGTCATCGCGACGCGCCGGAGGAGAGAGCTTTGGACGTCCATGGTTGGCCCTGATTGCTCCGTTACCAGGCGGGGTAAAGTCAAGCCTCGAGCATGGGGCCTGGGATTCGGAGTAGGCGTCTCCGGGCCGGATCGGGAGGACCGACGGGGGACGAGGCGTGACCGGACACCGCCTGGCCGCCGGGACATCGGCGCCGCCGCGCTCTGCGCGTCGGGTGGGTTGAGTTTTCGGGAGCCCGCCTCGCGTCTCGTCCACCTCGTCGGGGCGTACTCTCCGAGGTCGCGTCTGCGGCAACCGCCATCGCTTCCC
>CAIOSS010001124.1 GCA_903860995.1 uncultured delta proteobacterium
GCACCCCGAGGCTTGTGGCGAGCGCGCTACGCAGTCGCCCGTACCAGCGAATCCCCGTGGTGCGCTGCCCGGACGCGATGGCGGCGCGCATCAGCGCCTGGTGCGCGGCCTCATCGGTCGGCTCTTCTTCGGCGAGCTGCTCGACGCGGTCCGCCCGGCGCAGCAGTTGGAGGAACTTGCCCCGAAGACGAGCGCGGGGAGCCTCGATCCACGACTCGTACAACGCATCCGGAAGAAGGTCGCCCGGGTACAGCGTCGCCGCCGCGTCGCAGGCCTCGGGATCGCCGCGAAAGAGCGCCGCGTCCGCGGCCTGCTCGAAGCGCGCGACGTCCGTGACCACGGTACCACCCGGCAGGATTGCGACCCGACCTTCGCGGAGGCTCACCGCGTCGGCATGCCCGAGAGTTCGACGAGCGAAGTGCAGCGCCTTCCGCAGGTTGGCGCCGCCGGCGTCCGCGTCGAACTCTGGCCAGAGGGTCTCCACCACCTGGTCGCGCGCGAGCCGATGCTGGCGCGCGAGCGCGAGAAGCAGAACGAGTTCGCGCGATCGTCGTGTCGCAAACGTGTCGGCGGAGACCTCCACGCCGTCGGCGAAGATGCGGAAGCCCCCCAGCAGGCGGAGCTCGATGTGCGTGGGTGGGAGCGTCGCGGTCGACTTCACGTGATCTGGGAACGCATTTTATCTCTGCCCTGCCCGGTCGCGGGAACGATTCGGGAACAGACCCCGGCTAAGCCCGGCCGTGCGAGCAGTGGTGCTCGCACGAACGGAGACAGCACCCATGACCCAGGATCACCCCACGGCCCCACTTCCCCTTTACGAGCGGCTTGGCAAGCGGGCCGGCATCGACGGGATCGTCCGCGATGTCATCGCCGCGCACCTCGCCAATCCGCTGGTCAAAACCAGGTACGAGGGCGTGAAGGACTTCGACCACCTCCACCGTGTGTCGGTCGAGTTCTTCTGCGCGGGCTCAGGCGGACCCGAGCCGTACACGGGCCGCGACATGATCTCGAGCCACAAGGGCATGAACATCAGCGAGCAAGAGTATCTCGCCGTGGTGGACGACATCATGACGACACTCGAGAAGCACGAGATCGACGGCCAGACTCGCAGCGACGTCGTGGGCATTCTCTATTCACTGAAGCCCCAGATCCTTCGACTCTGAGAACTCGACCTCCGCGGGTGGAAGGACTGTTCGGCGAGGACCAGCGCGAGTCGTCACCGAACGTCCACCTGCCGCGGAGATGGCCGCGTGGACCCTGTTCAACTCTCTCCCGAAAACGGTCACCACCCCATGAACTTCCACGCGAGTTTCCTTCCCACCCGACGCAGAGGATCCCGTCGAACCCGCATCCACTCTGCCCTCGTGTTGCAAAGCCCCCGGGCGCGGCACTCCCGAGTGCACGGAGCGGGGACTTCTCCCGGCAGAAGCGGTGCGGCCCCGTGAACCAAGACGAACTCTCCGCCGCCACGCTCTTCATCGCCAACGCGTCGCTCACCGGCAGTGTCGCCCGCGTTCTCGTGGTGACGCCGCGCGGCTCGCACGAAGGCGCCCTCGCTCGCGTGTCCCTCGGCGGCGGCGACTCGCTCGCGCTCGTCGGGCCCAGCGGAATGGCTGGCATGGACGACTTGAACGTCGATCTCTCCGACGCGAGCACCATCACGGTGCTCCTCGCCGATGGCAGCCGGAAGACCTTCGGCGACGACCCGAGACGCCGGTACCTCGCCCTGCAGGGTCGGTTCGGCGCGCTCTACGAAGCGAAGCAGTTCGAACAAGCGCTCCCGGTCGCCGACGAGATGGTTGCCATCGCGCGCGACGCGCTCCAGGGTTCGCCGTCGCATCTCGCCGGGGCGCTCGCCAACCGTGCGGAGCTGCAGCGGCTGCTCAAGAAGCCATTCGAGGCCGCGGTGTCCCTTCGCGAAGTCGTCCCGCTCATGGAGCGTTCCTTCGGTCCCGACCACGCCAACACGCGGCAGACCCTCCGCAACCTCGGCAACGCCCTCGCCGGCGCCGGCGCCTTCGGCGACGCCCTCGTGGTGTTCCACGAACTTCTCCCGCGCACCGAGCGGGCAGCCCCCGACACGATGGAGCACGCGAGCGATCAGGTGGGCGTCGCCGCAGTGGGCGCGCGAGCGGGCGAGCAGCACCTCCAGGACTCCGAGCGATTGCTGCAGTCGGCCATCGCCATCGCCTCGCGCGGCGCCGACGCCGGGCTCACCCTGGGGCGCTGGTGGATGATGCTGGGGGACCTTCGCGTTCGCCTCGGCAGGGACGGCTCCAGGGACTGCTACGTCTTGGCCCAACAACACTTCGATGCCGAGCTCGGACCGAACCACGCGCTGACACTCGAGGCGAAGGGCCTCCTCGGGGGTTGACCTGCCATGGTGGCCGAAAACTCCGCCGAACGACCCTCGCGACAGCACGCTGCGAGAACGCGATCCCGCTAGAATCTCCCCGGCAATGCTGAAGCTCTCCCCGGAGCAACTGCAGAAGCAGTTGATCCTCTTGTTTTCGATCGCGTTCTTCGTGTGGCCGGGCGACCGGGCCATGTCGAGCACGCTGGACGACACGCTCCTCGTGCCGGTCGCCGCGTTCGGCCTCGGGGCCGTGGCCGTCTCCGCGTCGCGGCAACGAAGTCTGGGTCGCCGGGTGGACCTCATGGCCGCGGCGTTCGAGGCGCTCGCGCCCGTTCTCCTCGCCCTCTCCCTCGTCCACCTCGCGAACGCCTGGCTCGATCAGGGGCCCGCGACGGAGCAGCAGGGCGTCGTGCGCTCGACCATGCAGCCGCGGCGCGGGCCGCGCAGGCTCGGCGTCGATCTCCTCGATGGCGGCCGCCTGAAGCTCCCGACTGCAATCTTCTCCGACGGCTGCACCCCCGGCATGAAGGTCTTCGTGCGCTTTCGATCGGGCGCGTTCGGGTCGCCCTGGGTAGAGAGCGGACGCTGCACGTGGTGACGGTGACGCGCGATCTCATCGCCGCGGGAGGTTGAGCGACCGCGGCGCAACGTCGCTCAACGTGTGGCGCGATCGGTCTCTTCAGGCCCCCTCGTCGTGGGCCGCGACGCGCACGCGGAGCCAGAAGGGCCAGCCGTCCTTCCGTACGGCCTCGCGTCCGCAGGTCGGGCAGCGCAGGTCGCGGAGCGCCGCGTCACCGTCCCAGGCGTCCGCGCGAGCTTCGACGCATGGCCAACGTTTGCTTTCGCGAGGCGTTGGATCGGTCTGGGAGCCGGATCCGCGACGCGCGTCGACACGCAGTCGCTCCCGAACGGCGTGAACGCCATGGGCGTGGCGCTCGCGCCGAGCCAGCCCGAGCTCAGGCTGCTCGGCCAGCGAGCGCCCCCTACTGCGTGCAGGAGAGCATCTGTGCGCTGATCCACGCGGGCGACGCGTCGCCGCCCCAGTCGCGGCCGTCGATGCGGAAGCGCACCGAGTACCAGGTGCCCTGCGCGCGGACGACGGTCACCGACGCGCCGTGGGTCAGCGTGCGGAGGATGGTCCCGTTGGGCGTGGCCCGCACGTTGGCCTCGTCGGCGCTCACACGGCACCACCGCGGCGGAGCCTGCGTCGTGGGCACGGCGCCGTAGCGCAGGCGCGCGGGGTTGTACACCCGGTCGAAGTTCTGCGGCGCGGCGCACGCCGCGAACGGACGTGCCCGCGTGCCGAGTTCGAAGTGCAGGTGCGGCCCGTCGCTGAGGCCACTGTGACCCAGCATGCCGAGGGTCTGCCCCGCGGTCACCGTCGCGTCGACGGCCACCGTGAGCCACTGCAGGTGCGCGTAGCGCGTGAACACCCCTCTCCCGTGGTCGATCACCACGTGGTTGCCCCACCCGTTGCCGCAGGTGATGTCCCGCCGCATGTCGTTGTCGGGGCAGCTCGAGAGCGCGTACACCACGCGGCCCGCCGCGGCCGCGCGGATCACGTCGCCGCGACGGCCCCCGAGGTCGGCGCCCTCGTGACCTTCGTTGTAACTGCGCCCCGCGCCGAAGTTGTTGGCCATCTCGTTCGTGGTCGTGGGCCACGTCCACGCGATGCTCGAGGCGGCCGCGGGCACCGTGGCCCGATCGAGCGTCTGAAAGGGCAGCGCCGACAACGTCGAGGCCGTGCGGTCCGGCACGCGCCCTCCGCAGGTGATCCACTCCACCGCGGTCTCGTCGGCGTCTTCCGACTCGGGCTCGATCCCGATGCACGAGACAGACGCCACGCACGAGCACGCCACCAGAACGCTTCGCGTCCAACGGTCCATGATCGGGCACACAGCAAACACGGTGCCATGCGCTGCGATGATCAAAAGTGCGAGATAGAAAGGTATTTCGTCGGAGCGATGGAGGCCGTGGAGGCCGTCTGGGTAGAGGTGTGACCGGTCACACTCGTTGGACGGCGGTGACGCTCCGACCTGGCGAAGGGCACCCGTCGCAGCGCGGTTCGCCCGAGCGTGCTCCGAAGCGCGCGATCCCGCGCGATGGCTGCGTGGCCCAGGCCGGTCGGCGCTCTCCCCCCCCGCGGAGCAGCGAGTCGAGAACCATCCAGTCCTATCGCTCATCAAGCCGACCAAAATCATATGC
>CAIOSS010001125.1 GCA_903860995.1 uncultured delta proteobacterium
CTCTACGACGAGTCGGTGCGGAGCGCGAAGGACGGGCCCACCGTCGAGTCGCTCGAGCTGATGATCGCGGGGCGCCCCTGCGACCTCAGCAACATCGAGGTGTTCTACCGGCTGGGGCTCGCGGCGCTGGCGTCCGGCGACTGGCCGCGTGCGCAGGAGTGCTTCGCCGCGGTGGAGGACGCCTCGCCGGGGTACCGCGACGCGGGCGGCCGGGTGCTCGAGCTCGCGGGCTGGCAGTCGATGCTGGCGCGGCGCATGTCCGTGGTGGGCGCGCCGAAGCCGGCGAAGCTCGACGCGGCGGCGGGGCGCTACGATGTGAAGGGCGAGCTCGGGCGCGGCGGCATGGCCGTGGTGTACCGCGCGACGGACACGGTGCTCGGGCGCGAGGTGGCGCTGAAGTTCCTCGCGGAGGAGCTCGGGGCGCGAGCCGAGATGAGGGAGATGTTCCAGCGCGAGGCGCGCTCGGTGGCGCAGCTCAACCACCCGAACATCGTGACCATCCACGACAGCGGCGTAATCGATGGTCGGATGTTCATGGCGATGGAGCTGGTCGAGGGCCGCACCATCGACGCGGTCATCGACGCGGAGGGGAAGATCGCCGTGCTGGAGTCCCTGCGCGTCGCCCGGCAGGTGCTGGAGGCGCTCGATTTCGCCCACGGTCGGCAGGTCATCCACCGCGACATCAAGCCCTCGAACATGATGCGCAGCACCGCGGGCCTGGTGAAGCTCATGGACTTCGGCCTCGCGAAGTCGCTCACGCCCGACCTCAAGAGCTCGGTCATCGCGGGCACCCCGGCGTACATGCCCCCGGAGCAGGTGCTGGGCATCGGCGTCGACTGGCGGAGCGACCTCTTCGCGGTGGGCGCGACCCTCTACGAGATGCTCACCGGGCACCTGCCGTTCGAGGGCTTCGACCGCACGGCGCGCCCCATCTCGCTGCGCGACTTCACGCCCGGCGTGCCGGAGATGATCGACAAGATGGTTCTCCAGGCGCTCGACCCCGACCCCGACAAGCGCTTCCAGAGCGCGGCGGAGTTCCTGGTGCCCATCAAGCGGGTGCTCTTCGCGGTGGAGAAGGCCACCCGCGGCAGCGCGCCCACCGCCGTCGAGCCGAGCCAGCCCGCGACCGCCGAGAAGGCCGCCGAGGCCCGTGCGACGGCCCCAGCGCCGTCCTTCGAGCCCGCGCCCTCCTTCGCCCCGCCGCCCGAGTCCGAGCCCGCGGTGCCCGCGGCTCCCTCGCCCATCGCCCCCATCGCGCCCGTGGCCATCGCCCCCGCGGTCGTCGCGGCAGCCCCCGAGGATCTCCCGGTCCCGGAGGAGTCCATCGCCGACACCGGCTTCATCGACTTCGGCGCGCCCGGGCTCACCCCGGCGCCCGCGCGGGTGGTGCAGGCCACGGTGACCTACGATCCCTACGGGGGCCTCGACGCCGACGAGCGCGCGGCCATCCCGCTGCGGCCGGCGCCCCCGGCGGGCGCGGCCTCCACCAAGAAGACGGAGACCGGCATCATCCATCCGATGATCGATCCGGCGACCGGGGAGTTCGACCCGCGGCGCTCGTGACAGGTGAACCGCGGCGCCATCGGTGCTACCGCGACGGCCGTGTCACCGCCCGTTGATCCGCCGCCCGCGAAGGATGTCCCGTTCGGCTGGCGCGAGCGCTGGCGGGCGGCGCCGGAGGTCGGCGTCAATGCGTTGCGCGCGCTGGGGCTGGTCGCGCGGGCCGACCGCTCGCTCCTGGTGCAGCTGCTCGCGGGGCAGCTGCTCGACGCGCTGCTCACCGTCTCGATCACCGCGGTGGGCCCGAAGATCATCGACGCCATCGTCGGCCACGCCCCGCGCGCGGCCCTCACCTGGGTGGTGCTAGAGCTCCTGCTTGTCCTCGCCAAGACCGCCGCCACCCAGTGGAACACCTTCACCGGCGTGATGCTCCGGTCGCGCCTCGGGCTGCACGTCAACCTGCTGATCCTGCGCAAGGCCGCGAACGTCTCGTACCCGCACTTCGAAGACCCGGCGTTCATCAACCAGCTCACCCAGGCGCGGCGGGAGGCGACGGCGCGGCCGGTCGACCTCGTCAACCAGCTCATGGTGGTGCTGCGCAGCGCGGTCACCCTCGTCGGCTACGCCGCGCTGCTCTCGCAGCTGGGCCCGTGGGCCCTCGTGGTGCTCGTGCTCACGGGCGTGCCGCCCTTCATCGCGGAGACCCGGCACGGGCGCGAGCTCTTCGCGCTCCAGCGGGCGCGCACCCAGCGCAACCGCCAGGGCGCCTACCTGGAGACGACCCTCACCACGGAGTCGACCGTGAAGGAGGTGAAGCTCCTCGGGCTCTCGCAGTGGATCATCGACCGCTACCGCGTCGTCCACGAGGGCTTCCACCTGGAGGAGGTCGCGCTGCACCGCCGGCGGGCGCGCTGGTCCGTCGCGCTCTCGCTGCTGTCGTCGGTCGCGTTCTACCTGGCGTACGTGTCCATCGTGCGCGACGCCCTCGCGGGGGCCATCACCCTCGGCGCGATGACCCTCTACCTGATGGTGTTCCGCCAGGGGCAGTCGTCGATGCAGTCGGCGCTCTCGGGGCTCGCGCGCATCTATGAAGACAACCTCTTCATGGCGAACCTGTTCGAGTTCCTGGGCATGCCCGACGACGAGCCCGACGCCGCGCCGGTCGACGGCGCCGACGCTGAGCGCCCCCCGGAGGTGCGCTTCGAGCACGTGTCGTTCCGCTACCCAGGCGCCGAGCGCGACGCGCTGACGGACGTCTCGCTCACGCTGCACCCCGGCGAGACCGTCGCGCTGGTGGGCCGCAACGGCGCCGGCAAGACCACCCTGGTGAAGCTGCTCACGGGGCTGCACCGGCCCACCTCGGGGCGCATCCTGCTCGACGGGGTCGACCTGGCGACGATGCCTGCGCACGCCTACCGCGCTAGGCTCGCGGTGGTGCTCCAGGACTTCGCGCGCTTCCAGTTCAGCGTGGCGGAGAACATCGGGGTCGGCTGGCTGCCCGCCCGCGAGGACCGCGGGTCCATCGAGCGCTCGGTGCGCGACGCCGGCGCCGACGGGCTGGTGGCGCGCCTCCCGAAGGGCCTCGACACGCCGCTGGGACGGGCCTTCGGCGGCGACGACCTCTCGGTGGGTCAGTGGCAGCGCGTGGCGCTCGCGCGGGCCTTCATGCGGCGCAGCGGGCTGCTGGTGCTCGACGAGCCGACGGCGGCGCTCGACGCGGAGGCCGAGCACGAGGTCTTCGAGCGCCTGCAGGCGCTGAAGGCGACGCGCACGGCGGTGCTGATCACGCACCGCTTCTCGACCGTGCGCATGGCCGACCGCATCGTGGTGGTGGACGGCGGCCGCATCACCGAGGAGGGCCCCCACGCGGCGCTCATCGCGCGCGGCGGGACCTACGCCACGCTGTTCAACCTCCAGGCGGAGGGATACCGGGAGATGGGTGGATGACGTTCGATCCGACGAGGGTGACCCCCTACGAGGCGCTGGGCGGCGAGGCGAAGGTGCGCGAGGTCGCGGCGCGCTTCTACGACGCGATGGACGCGCGCGAGCCCGCGCTCGCGGCGCTGCACCGGCTCGACGACGCGGGGAAGGTGCACCCAGAGGCGCGGGAGAAATTCGCGCTCTTCTTCATCGGCTGGCTGGGCGGGCCGCAGACGTACATGGAGCGGCACGGGCACCCGCGGCTTCGCATGCGCCACGCGGGCGTCGAGGTCTCGCCGGCGATGCGCGACGCCTGGATGCGCGCGATGAAGCGGGCGCTCGACGAGAGCGCGGTGACCGGGGAGGTCCGGGACTTCGTCGAGGCGAAGCTGGGCGACGTGGCGACGATGCTGCGCAACGCACCCGACCGCTGACCCGTACCGGGGGCTTCGACGGTGCCGCACATGAGCCGCAGCGCGCCCGGTGCCCACACGCGGAAAGCGCTCATGCGCGGCCGTCGGCTCGTCGAGCACCAGCAGCCCGCTGCGCAGCATGAAGGCCCGCGCGAGCGCCATCGCGCTGCGGGAGGTGCACGAGCAGATCCATTGCCTGCTCGACGAGGCGCTCGCGACGCTCATCGACGACGCCGCCCGGCGCCGGCACATCGTCGAGATCACCGCCGGGGCGGGCACGCCCAACGTCCGCCGCGGCCAGGCCGCGCAGGCCGACGCGCTCACCAGGCTGCACACCCCCGAGGTGTGCCTGAAGTGCGGGGCGGTCAACGAGGCCGCGCGCTCGAACACTACGTCCGCGCGTACCGGATCAACCCCACCAACATGGACGCCGTGCGCGAGCTTCGCCTCGCCGCGGCCCGGCAGCGCACCGGCGAGTCCCTCGCGGCCGAGGCGCCCGGCACCACCACCGGGGGGCGGCTGCTCGCCAAGATCTTCGGCCGCTGAGAAGGTCCGTGCGGACCTTCTTCCGAGGGCGCTACTCGCAGGCCCCGTCCGCCGTGCGTCCCGTCGGGTCGACGATGACCCCCCGCCCCGTGCGCTGCAGCGTCTGCGCGAAGCACCCGTACTGCACCTTCACCGCGTCGAGCTGCGTGAAGATCGCGTGGGGGTCGTAGAGCCCGTCGCCCTCGTACTGCACCACCGCGCTCGTGATCGCCGTCGCGGGCATCCCCCGCATCAGGTTGCCCGCGATGGGGTACGGCGCCAGGCCCGAGCGACCGTCGAGGCCGAGGGCGGACTGCATCCCGGGCCAGACCTCCCGGCCGCCCTGCGGGTGCCCGTAGGCCAGCGCGATCTCGTCGAAGGTGCTCGTCGAGAAGTACGAGTCCCCGCGGCCGACCGGGACGTACGCCGACACCGGGGTCTTCCCCGGCAGCATGTCGCGAGAGATGCGCGATACGTACACCGCCGGGTCGACCGGCTCCCACAGGGTCTGGAGCAGGCCCATGGCGGGGTGCACGAAGCTCAGCGAGCGACCCTGGAGCAGGGTGCCGATGAGCGAGCCCACCCCGGGGATGATCTGCGACTCGAAGATGAAGCGCGACCAGTGCCCGCCGCCGCCGGTGGGGATCGCGCCGCGCACCCGCGGCTCGGTCGCGGCCATGAAGTGCGTGTACATCCCGCCCATGGACTGCCCCATCACCACGAGCCGCGCGGCGTCGAGGCGCCCCTCGGTGACGCCCGCGGGGAGCGTCGCGCCCGCGCAGGCGGCGACGGTCTCCGCAGGAATACGCAGTCGGGTAAGAGCCTCCAAGAGCAGCCGCTGCTCGAAGAGCCCCTGGCGGAAGGTGTCGCGCATCGCCGACGGGTTGGTGAGGTTGAGGTAGGCGAAGCCCGACGCGCCGGGGAGGCGCTCGGGGTTCACGGGCATGGCCGCGCCGACCACCGCGAAGCCCCGCGGGGCTAGGTAGTACGCGGGCCCCTGGTCGGGCGTGTAGCAGCCCATCAACCCGCCGTAGGAGTCGACGCGGTTGTAGTAGCTGGGTCGCGTGGTGGTGCAGGGGTGGGTCGCGCTGCGCGGCCGCCAGGTACCGCGCGAGACGGCCTCGTCGCTGTACCCGCCCGACCCGTGGATCATCATCACCAGGGGGTAGCCCTCCGCGGGCATCGGGCCGCGGGGGAGCGTGACTACCACCGGGACGCGGGCGTAGTTGGCGGGGCTCGCGTAGGTCGTGGTCATGGGCACGCCGTCGGCCCCGACGCGCATCAGCCCGTCGGTGTTGAAGGGCGGCGCCCCGAACTGGAACTGCGGCATGGTCACCGTCGCCCGCAGCTCGCAGAAGCGCGGGTGGGTCGTCGGCGTGTCGCCGGGCGCGAGCGCGAGGCCGTCGACGGTCACGTCGAAGCGCTCCACCACGCGGTCGCCCAGGCGCGCCGTCTCCGCCACCACGTCGCCGGTGGTGAACACCGTCGCGGCCACCACGGTCGCAGGGTCGATACTGCTCGTGCGCAGGGTCTCCCAGAGCGGGGCGTACAGGGCCGCCGCGGCCGCGCCCCGACGCCCGGCGGGGGTGCGTCCTTCGCGAAGCTCGGCGAGCGCGGCGCTGCCCACGACGGCTCGGTCGCCCGCGTCGCGCAGGGCGTTGGTGAGCACGAAGGCGTAGGTGCGCCCGCCGCGCAGGACGAAGCCCGGCACCGGGGCGACGGCGAGCACGTCCTCGGGCGTGTAGCCGTCCTCGACGAGGGTCGCGGCCACCGTGGGGATGAGCCGGCCGCGCTCGGGCGAGCGGGGGTCGATGTCGAGGAGGAGCACTGGCGAGGTCGCCGCCGCGGGGATCACGTCGCTGAGGGCCCGCGCCGCGAGGGCACCGTCGAAGCGAAACCACCCGACCGGGATGACCGGGAAGCCCGGGCGGTCCTGGGCGACGGGCACGGCGGAGCGCACGAGGCCCGCGGTCGCCGGGATGGGCAGGCCCGCGTAGTCGGGGCCCCCCGCGGCGGTGCGCCGCAGGTCCGAGGGGAAGGGCAGGTCATAGAAGTGGGTCGGCTCCGCGGTGTCGGCGTCGAGGTCGAAGACCGCGCGGGCGGGCCCGAGGTTTACGTCGACAGGTAAGGCACCCCCGTCCGGGGCGTCGGACGCCGCGCCCCCGTCGACGGTCACCGCGGCGTCGGCCGGGGGGGGCGCCGGGTCGGACGAACACCCTGCGCTCAGGGCCAACACCAAGGACATCACGGTCTGGGCTCGCATCGGCGCGGATCATCAGCGCTCCGGCCCGGACGAAGCAACCCGCGGCCTCGACCCCGCCGTTGGACGCCACCTCCGACCGGTGGTAGCCCTGCTCACCCCTGGCGACTGACACGTCAGTTCTCTACGCGGGACGGTCGGCAGAGCAGCAGCATCTGGTGGAGGAATCGATGAACGCGACGCGCTCGGGTCCGGTGGTGGTTGGGGTAGACGTGGGGTCGACGACGGTCAAGGCGGTGGTGCTCGACCCGGTGACGCGCGAGATGCTGTGGTCGGACTACCAGCGCCACCAGACGCGGCAGCCCGAGAAGGTGCTCGAGCTGATGGAGGCCATCGAGGCCGCCTTCCCGCTCTCCCCGAAGGAGCAGTGGCGGGTGTTCATCACGGGCTCTGGCGCGTCGCCGCTGGTGGCCGGGATGCACGCGAAGTTCGTGCAGGAGGTCAACGCGGTCACGCTCGCGGTGGAGACGCTGCACCCAGACGTGGGCTCGGTGATCGAGCTCGGCGGGCAGGACGCGAAGATCATCATCTTCCAGCGCAACGAGAAGACGGGCGAGAAGACCGCCGCGCCGTCGATGAACGACAAGTGCGCCTCGGGGACGGGCGCCACCATCGACAAGTGCATGATCAAGGTGGGGCTCGACCCGGAGGTCGTGCGGACGCTGCACTTCAACGACGCGAAGCTCCACCACGTGGCGGCCAAGTGCGGGGTCTTCGCGGAGACCGACATCGTCAACCTGGTGAAGAGCGGGATCCCCTCGGACGAGATCCTGTGTTCGCTGGCTGACGCGATCGTGCTCCAGAACCTCTCGGTGCTCACCCGGGGTTCGACCCTCAAGCACAAGGTGCTGCTGCTGGGCGGCCCCAACACCTACCTGCCGTTCCTTCAAGAGTGCTGGCGCAAGCGCATCCCCGAGGTGTGGGACGAGCGCGGCTACGACTGGCCGCGCTACCGGCCCATCGAAGAGACGGTCTTCGTGCCCGACAACGCCCAGTACTACGCGGCCTTCGGGGCCTGCGTGTACGGCCTCCACGAGGCCCCCGAGGTGGGGCTCTACCGGGGCCTCGAGGGCCTTCGGGAGTACATGACCAACGGCCGCAAGGCCCGCCTCGGCGAGACCGCAGGCCCTCCCCTCGCCCGCAACGCCGGCGAGGTCGACGACTTCCGCGCGCTCTACTCCATCCCGAAGTTCGTCCCGCAGACGCTGGCTCCGGGCTCCACGGTGCGCGCGGTCATCGGGCTCGACGGGGGTTCGACCTCCTCGAAGGCCGTGCTCATCGACGAGCAGGGCGAGATCATCCAGAAGGCCTATCAGCTCTCCAAGGGCAACCCCATCCAAGACACCAAGGAGCTGCTGTTGCAGCTCCGGACGTGGGTGCACGAGCAGGGCGCGACGCTGGAGGTGCTGGGCTTCGGCGCGACGGGCTACGCCGCGGACGTGTTGCAGGAGGCCCTGCGCGCGGACGTCAACGTGGTCGAGACGGTCGCCCACATGATGAGCGCGGTGCGCTTCTTCGGCGACGTCGACGTCATCTGCGACATCGGCGGCCAGGACATCAAGGTGCTGTTCCTGAAGAACGGGGACATCGCCAACTTCCGGCTCTCCAACAGCTGCTCGGCGGGCAACGGGATGCTGCTGCAGGCGATGGCCGACCAGTTCGGGCTCAAGGTCACGGAGTACGCCGACACGGCCTTCGCGGCGGAGCTCGCGCCGAAGTTCAGCTACGGCTGCGCGGTCTTCCTCGACACCGACCGGGTGAACTTCCAGAAGGAGGGCTTCTCCAAGGAAGAACTCCTCGCGGGCCTCGCGCAGGTGCTGCCGAAGAACGTCTGGCAGTACGTCGTGCAGATTCCCCGCATGGCCTCCCTGGGCACGCGGTACGTGCTGCAGGGCGGCACGCAGTACAACCTCGCGGCGGTCAAGGCGCAGGTCGACTACATCACGCAGCGCGTCCCCGGGGCGGAGGTCTTCGTGCACCCGCACGCGGGCGAAGCCGGCGCGATCGGCGCGGCGATGGAGACGCTGCGGGTCGTGCAGCGCAAGGGCAGCACCTCGTTCATCGGGCTCGAGCAGGCCATCGACCTGCGCTACGAGACGCGCACGGACGAGAGCACGAAGTGCCACTTCTGCCCGAACGAC
>CAIOSS010001126.1 GCA_903860995.1 uncultured delta proteobacterium
CCCCGGCAGCACCACCGCCGCGAAGCTGCGCCCCACCGCGTCGCGCGCGTCGAGCAGCTGCACCCCGCCGCCTCCGCCCGGCGCCGTCGGCAGCGCCCGCGCCCGCGCCAGGTCGAGCACCATCTCGCCGAACTCCCCCGCGCTCATCGCCCCGTCACGCCCCGCCGCGCGCGCGATGGACGGCAGCTCCGCCAGCAGCGCCGCCGCGCCCGCCACGCCCGCCTCGTCGCGCGCCAGCGCCCGGAGGATGGCCTGCGCGCCGGGGTCGATGTCCGCCGTGGCCATCACCGCGCGCGACTCCTCCACCAGCCGCCCGTCGCCGCCCGCCCGGTCGATCCATCGCCCCAGCCGCTCGGCCTGCTCGGCCACCGCGCCGTCCTGCGCCAGCGCCCACAGGTCGCGCGAGAGCGCGTCGATGGAGGCCACCACCGCGCCCGTCACCACCGCCGGGTGGTGCCGCCGCCCGTGCTTGAAGCGCGCCCCCAGCTCGGTGTCGAAGAGGCTCTCCACCCCGAGCACCCGCAGCGCCTGCGACACCCGCCACGGCGCCGGCTCGCCCGCCCGTGGCGCGTTGCCCTGGAGCACCGCCAGCGCCCGGAGCACCTCTTCGCGCTCGGCCCCCCGCGCGACCATCCTGGGCAGCGCCAGCAGCGCGCGCGCCACCGGGGAGGAGAGCAGCCCCTCGGCCCGCGACGCGCTCCACGGGATGCGCGCTTCGTCGAGCGCCTGCCCCACGCAGCGCCGGGTCTCGGGGTCGTCGCCCGCGAACACCACCGCCACCTCGTGGGCACCCACACCCTCGTCGATCCAGCGGGCGACGCGCGACACCACCCAGCGCGCCTCGTCGTCGGGCCCCTGCGCCTCGGCCAGCGTGACGGCCCCGCCCACCGGCGACCGGTCGACCGCCGCTGACGGGTCGGTGAGCGCCGCGAGCCAGCGCCGCAGCGGCTCGTCGGGCGTGTCCGCGCCCGGGTCGCGCAGACCGTACCGCAGCTCGAGCCCCCGCTCCTCCCCTTCGAGGGTGCGCAGCGCGCGGTCGAGCGGCGGCGGCATCTGCATCCGCCGCGGCTCGCAGATGACCTGCAGCTCGAAGCCCCCGCCGTGCGCCCCGAGCCAGCGGGCGAGCGCCACCGCGAGGCCCACCCGCGCCGGGTCGACCTCCAGCACGTGCCACCAGCGCACCACCTCCGGGAGCCCCAGGGACGCCGGCGAGCGGCCCTCCTCGCGCGCCCGGTCGACAGCCCGCGCGAGCAGCGTGCAGCGCGTGGCGCCGGGGTGGAGGCCCGCCGCGGCCAGCCGCTCGTCCTGGTCGGCCATGACCTCCGCGAGGGCGCGGAGCCGGGTGCGCGTGCCCTCGTCGGGGTCTTCGGTGAACGCGCGCGCCTGCTCGATGACCGCGGGGGTGACCTCGTGGCGTCGTAGCAGGTCGAGGGTGTGGGCGAAGCCGTCGACGGTCTCCGCCCGCTCGGTGAGCGCGGCGTCGTAGCGCGGCAGCACCGCCCGCGTGGCGGCCGACAGGGTGAGCCGCTCGACCTCCCGCGAGGCCATCGCCCCGTCGCAGAGCACCAACGACCACCCCGTGAGGAAGGCCTCCCAGGTGACCGTGCTGGGCGCGACCGCGCTCGCGTTGTGGGGGCCTCGCAGGGCGCGGCGCAGCCGTTCGTCGAGGTGCCCCCGCGTACCGACAACATCCAACAAGGACAACGTGGATCTCCGGGAAACCGACGCTCATCCTGACACCCGCCCACGGGTCGCCGCAACGACGGCGGGACGTTGGCTGTCCCTCCGACGGGCCTGCAACCGCGGCGTGGGCGGCGCTCAGCGCGCGTGGATGGACACGCCCGTCGCGACCGGCGGCGGCGGGAGCGGCGGGGGCGCGGCCCAGGGCGAGCCGGGCGGGGCGGGGGCGGCGGCCGGGGGCGCGGGGGGCAGCGGCACGTGGGCGTCGCAGCCGCAGGCCGTGTCGAGAGCGAGGGCGCGGGCGAGGCGGGGGACGGGCACGCGGCGCCCTACTCGTCGACCGTCATGTGCGCAGCCTGCGTGGCGGGGAAGGTGCCGAGGGTGCCGGGCGCCCGGAAGACGCTCCCGCAGGCGGCCTCCTCGGTGCCGGGCCGAGGGCGGCAGACGTACTCCGCGGGGCAGGCGATCGGGGAGTTGGCGCACACCAGGGCGAGGCGGATGGGCACCGCGTAGACCTTGCCGTCGACGAACTCGGTCTCCGCCGCGGTGGCGAACACCTGACCCTCGGAGGTGCGCGCCGTCACCTCGATGCGCACGTGGTCGTCGGTGCGTCGGCTGTCGACGATGCCGAGGCGAAACTCCGTCAGCTCGGACAGCGGGACGGGCGGTGGCGGCGCGATGCCCACGGCGTTGCAGTCCGAGCGCAGGAAGGTCTGGTCGAAGGTGGGGATGGTCTCCGCCCCGCGGGATATCCTGATCTGCACGCGATCGAAGATGGTGCACTCGACGTCGGTGGAGAGCACCAGCATCACCTCCCGACGGGGGAGCACGCAGCCCCCCGGCGCGAGCGCAAACCCTGCCAATCCCAAGCCCAGCAGCACGGCGCGTGGTCCCATCACGGCGAGGACGGTAACCCCCAAAGGCCCGACCCTGCCAGGGGGTTCATCGTGCGGTGCGGCAGGTCGGTCGCTTGTCGCGCCAGCGCCGAAGGGATAGCGTCCGCGCGGAGATCAAAGGGAATGCCCGAGGCACGCTACGAGATCATCCGACAGCTCGCCTGCGGCGGCATGGCCGAGGTGCTGTTGGCCAGGCAGAACGCCGACGATGGCTCGCGTCAGCTCGTCGTGCTCAAGCGCGTGCTCACGCACCTCTCTCAGAACGACGGGTTCCTCAAGATGTTCGCGCACGAGGCGCGCATCGCGTCGCAGCTGCGGCACCAGAACATCGTGCAGGTGCTGGAGGTGGGCGAGCACGAGGGCCTGCCGGTCATCGTCATGGAGCGCCTGGAGGGCGCCGACCTCCTGCGCCTCCTGCAACAGTGCGTGACCCGCCGGCAGAGCCTCGGCACCGCCGTGAGCATGGCCATCCTCGCGGGCGCCGCGCGGGGCCTCGGCTACGCGCACCGGGCGCGCTCGAGCGACGGGCGCGCGCTGCGGCTCATCCACCGCGACATCTCCCCCCACAACGTCTTCATCACCCGCGACGGCGGCGTGAAGCTCCTCGATTTCGGCATCGCCAAGAGTGCCGCGCACGTCGGCCTCACCAGCACCGGCCAGGTCAAGGGCAAGATCTCGTACATGTCCCCGGAGCAGATCCGCTCGCTCCCCATCGACGCCCGCTCTGACCTCTGGTCGCTCGGCGTGGTGCTCTGGGAGGCCCTCGCGGGCGAGAAGCTCTTCACCCGCGACAACGACGCCGCCACCCTCCACGCCATCCTCCACGACCCGATTCCACTGCTCAACCGCCGCGAGGCGCCGGGGCTCGACGACCTCATCGCCCGCATCCTCCAGCGCGACCAGGCCGCCCGCATCGGCACCGCCGAGGAGATCGCCTCGGCCCTCGAGGCCATGCTGGAGTCCATGCGCGCGGGCCCGTCGGCGCGGCTCGTGGCGCAGCGCGTGGCCTCGCTGGTGCCGGCCATCAGCCCGGAGTTCGACCTCGTGCGCCCCGCCGCGCCCTCCCACGAGGTGGTCACGCTGGCCGTCGGTGCGGGCGGCCCCGCCCCGAAGCGCGCGCTCGGCCTCTCCGCCCAGGTCGCCCCGCCGCCGCCGTCGCTCAACCGCTACAGCCGGGGCATGCACCTCCCGCACGACCACGGCGACGTGGCCGTCGACGACGAGCCCACGCAGATGGACATGCCGACGTCCTCGGTGCCGCCGCCGGACGACGAGGCTACCCGCGCGGTGCAGCTCCCTGTGCTCGACGAGGAGACCATCGAGCGCGCCCCGTCGCGGCCGTCGCACCTCCCCATCGCCCCGGCCCCGATGAGCATGGCGCGGCCCTCGGCGCCGCCCGCGCCGCCCCGCACCTCCGCCGCCCCGCGACC
>CAIOSS010001127.1 GCA_903860995.1 uncultured delta proteobacterium
CGGCGACGGCACCCACGGTGCCGTGGTGCACCTCCAGAAGTCCTTCGGGTACACGGTCGACGGGATGGTGGGCCCCGGCACCCAGAACCTCATCACCCAGCAGATCGGCTACAGCTGGAACAAGAACACCGCCACCGGCTGATCAGCCGCCCGGCGCGCTGAGAAAGCGCGCCTTCTCGGCCGGCGTGGCGATGCGGCAGGTGTCGCCCTTGCCGAACCACCGGTAGCGGTTGCGCGCGATCCAGCGATAGACGCCGTCGCGGACAAAGCGCGGCACCCACCCGAAATAGCCCAACAGGCTCCATGGAAGGCTCAACCGCCGCGCGATGCGCAACGCGGCGTCGGAGTGCGTCCAGAGCCCGTCGCGGTCGACGAGCATCACCGTGTCGGGGTCGCCCTCCGGGAGCGTGACCCCGTGCCGTGCGAGCAGCTCGCGACCGGCATCGGACTGCAGCGACGCGAAGCGGATCTCCGGTGACGCCTCGCGCGACAGCACGAAGTCCACCGCGTGGTTGCAGAGGTTGCAGTAGCCGTCGAAGAGCATCACCGGGGCGTCGGTGTCCATGGCGTTGGGTCGAGCGTAGCGCGGGGCGGGACTGGTCGGCGAGGCGGGATGGCGCTACCTCATCGGCCATGCGAAGCGCGACGATGTTGATCGAGGGTATGACCTGCGGCGGCTGCGTGGTGTCGGTGAAGCGGGTGCTGGAGCGGGTGCCCGGCGTGAGCGAGCTCACGGTGGAGGTGGGCGAGGCGAGACTCACCGTCGACGACGCGCTGGTCACCGAGGCGGCGCTGCGGCAGACCGTCGAGCGCGCGGGCTTCGAGGTCGACGAGGTCGTCTGGGCGGCCGACTGACCCTGCGCTTGCGCCGGGCATCCGTCGGACCGACAACCACGGTCTGATGGACACCTCGCGCAAGGCCAACGCGCTCCTCCACGAGCGCTCCCCCTACCTGTTGCAGCACGCGCACAACCCGGTGGCGTGGGAGCCCTGGGGCGACGCGGCCTTCGCCCGCGCGCTCGCGGAGGACAAGCCGGTCTTCCTGTCCGTCGGGTACAGCGCCTGTCACTGGTGCCACGTCATGGAGCGGGAGAGCTTCGAGGAGGAGGCCACGGCAGCGCTGCTCAACGAGCGCTTCGTGTCCATCAAGGTCGACCGCGAGGAGCGGCCGGACGTCGACCAGGTGTACCAGGTCGCCCACCAGGTTCTGACGCAGCGGGGCGGGGGGTGGCCGCTGTCGATGTTCCTCACCCCCGACCGGCGCCCATTTTACGGAGGGACGTATTTCCCCGACCAGCGCAGGCACGGAATGCCCAGCTTCAGGGACGTGCTGGCCGCCATCGTGGACGCGTGGACCGACCGGCGCGACGACGTCGTCGCCCAGGCCGGCGAGCTCACCAGCACCCTCGCCCGCGTCACCCGCCTCGCCGACCCCGACGCCACCGGGTCGGTCGCCGCCGACGCGCTCGAGCGCGCCCTGCTCCGGGTGCTCCCGCGCGTCGACCCCCGGCACGGCGGCTTCGGCGGCGCGCCGAAGTTTCCCAACACCATGACCCACGACCTGCTGCTCGTGGGCGCCGCGCTCGACGTCGGCGGCGCGGGCGCCCGCTGCGGCGACGCCACGCTGCTCACCCTCCAGCGCATGCGCGAGGGCGGCATCTGGGACCACCTCGGCGGCGGCTTCGCCCGCTACTCCACCGACGCCGAGTGGAAGATCCCCCACTTCGAGAAGATGCTCTACGACAACGCGCAGCTGCTCCGCCTCGCGGTGGACGCCGCGGGCCTCGTGCGCCTCCGCGGCGGCGACGACGCCCTCCGCGGGGCGCTGCTCTCCGTCGCGAGGGACATCCGCGCATACCTCCTGCGGGAGATGCGCTCGCCGGAGGGCTTCTTCTACTCCGCCCAGGACGCCGACAGCGAAGGCGAGGAGGGCCGCTTCTTCGTCTGGACCGCCGCCCAGATCGAGGGCCTCGTCGGACCCGCCGACGCCGAGGTCTTCTGCGCCATCTACGACGTGAGCGCCGACGGGAACTTCGAGCACGGCCGCTCGGTGCTCTGGACCCCGCGCCCGCTCGACAAGGTCGCCGCCGCGCTCGGGCGCCCCGTCGCCGAGCTCGTCGCGGTGGCCGAGCGCGTGCGGCCGGTGCTCCTCGCCGCCCGCGAGCGGCGCCCCCGCCCGATGCGCGACGACAAGTGCCTCGCCTCCTGGAACGGCCTCTGCCTCGGCGCGCTCGCCCACCTCGGCGCCGCCCTCGACGAGCCCGACGCCGTCGCCCTCGCCCGCGACGGCCTCTACGCCTGGCGCGATCGCGCGTTTCGGGATGGCGTCCTCGCCCACGCCCTCAAGGACGGCGACGCGTACGGCACGGCCTTCCTCGACGACCACGGCGCGCTCGCCAACGCCGCCGTCGACGTCTTCGAGGCCACCGCCGACCCGGCCGCGCTGGCCTTCGCGCGCGACCTCCTCGACGCCGTGCTCGCGCGCTTCGTCGACGCCGCGACGGGCGCGCTCTTCTTCTCACCGGCCGACGCCGAGGTGGTCCTGTACCGCTCGCGCGACACCTTCGACCACGCCTACCCCGGCGGCGTCGGCCTCGCCCTCGAGGCCCTGCTCCGCGTGGCGACCCTCACCGGTGACCGCGGCTACCGCGCCGCCGCCGACCGGGCGGTCGCCCTCTACGCCGCCGAAGCGACGGGCAACCCGCTCGCCATGGGCTCGGTGCTCCGCGCCGTCGATCGTGCGACCCGCGGCGCCGTGGAGGTCATCGTGCTCGGCGACCCCGCGCACGACGACACCCGGGCCTTGATGGCGGCCGCGCGCTCGGTCTTCCTCCCGCCTCGCGCGCTGCTGGGCGCGGCCGACGCCGCGGGCGCCGTCGCGCTCGGGCTCGACGGCGAGCTCGTTCAGGGCCGCGGGCC
>CAIOSS010001128.1 GCA_903860995.1 uncultured delta proteobacterium
CAGCGCGGGTGAGGTAGTACCTGCGCCTGCCGCCGGACACCTCGCGCACCGTGCGGAGGTACTTCGCGATGCCGTCGGCCTCCGCGGGGACGGCCTCGCGGAGGTTGTCCTCGAAGACTCTATCCCAGCGCGGCCTCGATGCGGGCCATGACCTCCGGGGTGAGCTTCGGCACCACGTCGAGGGCCTTGAGGTTCTCGCTCACCTGCGACGCGCGGCTGGCGCCGGTGATCACCGTGGTGACGTGGGGGTTCTTCACGCACCACGCGATGGCCAGCTGCGCGAGGGTGCAGCCCACGGTCTCGGCCACGGCCAGCAGCGCACGCACCTTGGAGGCTTGGCCGGGGTTCACGAGGTCCTTCTGGAGCCACTCGTAGCCCTTGAGGGCGCCGCGCGACCCCTCGGGGATGCCCTCGAGGTACTTGCCCGTGAGCAGCCCCGAGGCCAGCGGCGACCAGGTGGTGGTGCCCATCCCGAGGTCGCGATACAGGGGCGCGTATTCGGCCTCCACGCGCTCGCGGTGCAGCAGGTGGTACTGCGGCTGCTCGACCACCGGGCGGTGCAGGCGCCACTGGTCGGCGAAGTCCCACGCCGCGCGAAACTCCGCGGCGCTCCACTCGCTGGTGCCCCAGTAGTGGGTCTGCCCCCGGGCCACGAGGTCGTGCATGGCGAGCACGGTCTCCTCGACGGGGGTCTCGGGGTCGGGCCGGTGGCAGAACACGATGTCGACGTGGTCGAGCCCGAAGCGCTCCAGCGAGGCCCCCATGGCCTCCAGCAGGTACTTGCGGTTGAGGGTGTTCTGCTCGTTGGGGCCCTTGTTGAGCCCCCAGAAGAACTTCGTCGACACCACGTACGACCCGCGACGCCAGCCCAGCTTGCGCAGCGACTGGCCCATCACCCGCTCGGACTCGCCGCGGGCGTACACCTCGGCGTTGTCGAAGAAGTTCACGCCGGCCTCGCGGGCGACCTTCATGCAGTCGGTCGCGAGGTCTTCGTCGAGCTGGTTGGAGAAGGTCACCCACGACCCGAAGGACAGGGTGGAGAGCTTGAGGCCGCTGCGGCCCATGCGTCGGTATTCCATCATGAGCGCGACTCTACCGCGGCCGCGCCGCGCACTGTGTACCCTCCCGTCGCATGGCCTCCCCCCCGGAGACCCCTCGCGCTCGCGCTCGCCCTCGCGCTGCCCGCCGTCGCCGCGGCGCACCAGCCCCCGCCGCGCTACCCCCGGCTGCGCCCCACGGTCGAGGTCTCGTCGTGGGTGGGCCTCGGCGGTGGCGCCCTGGTGGCCGGCGACGCGAGCCGATCGGTCTTCGACCTGCGCCTCGGCGGCGACGCGACCTTCGACGTCGGCGGCGACGGGGACGTCCGCGCGGGCCTCTCCGGGTCATCGACGCGGCGGTCCCGCTGGCGCAGCTCTTCGGGTACGTGACCGAGCTGCGCAGCCGCACCCCGGGGCCGCGGCTCGGCCGTCATGGCCTTCTCCCACCACGACGAGACCTGAGGCGGACCTTGAGGCCCACGACGGTCAGAACCGTCCCGCCACCCCGATCCCACCCAACGAAGGCGCCACGCTCACGCTCATCCCCATGGGCGTGGCGTCTCCCCTCGCCAGCATCACCAGGGCGGTCACCCCCGCCGCGACCGCGCCCACCGCCATCACGTCCGTCGCCACCGCCAGCGCCCGCCCGCGGGTGGCGAGCCGGTCGACGTCGGCGTCCGACTGCACCCGCATCTGGAACTCGTCGTTCACCCCGATCGCCGCCACGCCGGTGAGGGTCGCGCCGACCGCCAGCGCGCCGCCCGTCACGGCCCACACCCACGGCCGCGTGAACCACAACCGCGGCGCGGGTCGCGGCACCCTCGCCGCCGCGGGGATCACCGCAGGGGTCACCGCGGGAGGCGCCGCCGGAGGGCTCACCACCGGCGTCACGGCCGCGGGCTCGGGCACCACCGGGAGCACCAGGCGCAGGGAGGGCTGGTCCCCCGACGCCACGGTCACCTCCACCCGCTGCGTCATGCGCCCCGGGGCGCTCGCCTCGATGACGTGCCGCCCGGGGCCGACGCTCAACACATCGCCCGTCGCCGCGCGGCCGTCGAGGGTCAGCGTTGCCGTCGTGGGGTCACACGTCACGCGCACCCGCGCCATCAAGCCGTCGAGCGCCCGGAGCGCGCGCTCGGCCTCGGTGCGCTGCCGCGACCGCTGCCCCTCCGTCGCCGACAGGAACCTCCGCAGCGCGTCGACCGCCTCGGGATACTCGTGCAGCGCCTGGTGCGTCGCGCCGAGGTTGAACAGCAGCGACGGCCGCGCCGAGAGCGCGTAGGCCCGCTCGAACTCCGCCAGCGCCGCCCGGGGGTCGCCCGCCTCGAAGAGCGTGACGGCCCGCTCGAAGTGCGCCCGCGCGGCCTCCAACGGATCGGTCTGCGCGCCCGCGACCCGCGCCGCGCCGTGCAGCGCGACGGCCAGGGCGGCGACCGCCCACCTCCGATGGCCACCGCCCATGCGTCAGAACTCTCGCGAGATGCGCAGCGACCCGCGACCGCCCGACGGGCGTGACCTCGGTGCGCGGGTGCTCGGTGCGCGGGAGCGGTGGCGGTGTCGCCCGC
>CAIOSS010001129.1 GCA_903860995.1 uncultured delta proteobacterium
CCGAGAAAAGCTGAGCGCGCTCGTGGCGGGCGGGCGCACCATCTGGCATCCGAGCTTCGCGCGTCTGCTGACGCAGCGGGCGCCCCACTGGACGGTGGTGCGCTCGGAGGTTCAGCTCGGCGACGAGCCGCTGGTGGTCGACGACCTGATCGAGCTGCGCGCCGACCAGATCCACGACCCCACCGATCGTGGCGAGACGCTGCGCGGGCTCTGGCCACACATCCGACGCGTGGGGCTCTTGGAGTTCAAGAGCGTGTCGCGGGCGCTGCGACGCGGCGACATCTTCCGGCTGTTCGCCTACGGGTGGCTCTATCTCTCGCAGCGACAATCGCGGGCGGGCGGCGAGCAGCCGCTGGCGCTCACGGAGCTCACCCTCATCCTGGTGGTCCCCTCGCGAACGCCGACGCTGGAGGAGGAGTTACGGGAGGTGGGCATCGTGCTGCCCGAGGCCGCCGACGGGTATTTCGTCGTGGCCGAGCGCGGGCTCAAGCTGGTGGTCGTCGATGTCACCGCGGCGGCCAACGCCGAGGACGATGACCTGCTCCGGTGGTTCGGGCGAGAGACCCCGCGCACGGTGGCGACGCGCCAGTGGGTCGGGCAGTATGTCGAACAACGAGGCGACCAGATGGACCACGCAAAAGAGCTTGAAGGCTACGAGGACTGGGAGCGGAAGTTCCTGGCCATGGTGCCCGTCGAGAAGCGACTGGAGGGCGTCGCACCCGAAGAGCGACTCGCCGGGCTCGGACCCGAGGAGCGACTCGCCGGACTCGGACCCGAGGAGCGACTCGCTGGACTCGGACCCGAGGAGCGACTCGCCGGACTCGGACCCGGTGAGTGGGCGCTCGCGCTCCCCCTCGACGCGCTGCGAGCGCTGCCCGCGTCCATCGTCGATGGTCTTCCGACGGCCGTGCGCGACGCCGTGCGCGCCCGCCTCGCGGGCTGATACCGCCCGGAGCGCCTTCGGGGTTCCCGACGCGGAAACGTGGGCGGTCGCGGCCCTCCGCTTCGCTCCGAGCGAGGACGGGGACTGCTGGGGTGGGTGGGTGCTCCCCGGAGCTACGGCCCTCGTTGCCCTCCCTTTGGCCCGCGTTGGCCTTCAGCCCCCGAGCGCGCCCTCGATCTCCTCCATCAGCGCCCTCCGCCGCGCCGCCAGCGCCTCCACCTCCGCCGGCCGCTCGCGCCGCAGCCGCGCCATCCGCAGGGCCTCCATCGCACCCTCCCAGCGCTCCTCCCAGCGCAGCGCCGCGTACCCGCCCGCAGGCCCCAGCAACGCCACCGCGGCCACCGCCCACCCGCCCAGGCCCGCGCCCCACGCCAGCGCCACCGCGGCCACCGCCCACCCCACCGGCACCAATAGCAACCCCGACAGGAGCTTCACCGTGCCCAGCACGTCCTCCGCGCCGCGCACCACCCGACCCGCGACCCTGCCCGCCAGCCGGTACATCGGCCACCCGAGCGCCACGCCCGCCGCCGCCAGCGGCGCCACCGCCGCCAGCCACAGCGTCGCCCGCGCCGTCGACCCCGCGGTCACCCGCTCGACCTCCAGCGCCCACGGGTCGCGCACCCCCAGCGCCGCCACCGCCGCGAGGTACGCCCGCCCCGACGCCAGCAGCGCCTCGGCCCGCGACG
>CAIOSS010001130.1 GCA_903860995.1 uncultured delta proteobacterium
CCCCTCGATCGGCGAGGCAGGGAGTGCAGCGTGGGCGGGTGCTCCCCTCGGAGGGCGAGGCCGGGACTGCAGACGTGGTAGGGGCTCTGCTCAACCCGTCAGAACTCCTGCGGTGCGGCAGCAGGGGATTCGCGGGCGCACCGCCCGGCGGGGTATCGTGCCCACCATGGACACCGTCATCCTTCGACTCCGCGGCCTCGTCGTGCTCGGGCTCCTCACCGCCGCCTGCGGCAGCACCGTCACCCCGGTGGTGGACCGCACCGAGGACGCCGGGGAGTTCGAGGACGCGAGCGCGCCCGTCGAAGAGGCCCCCGCGGTCGACGCCGGGATCATCGCGACCGACACCGGCGCTCCCCTCCTCGACACCGGCGCTCCCCTCCTCGACACCGGCGCTCCCCTCCTCGATACCGGCGCTCCCCTCCTCGACGCGGGCTCCGGCCCCGTGGACGTGACAGCGGTGTTCGACGTGGTGCGCCCGCCGCTCGACGTGGCGCCGCCGCGCGACACGGGCGTGGCCGCGGGGTGCCGCAGCAACACCGACTGCGGCCGCGGGGAGTTCTGCTCGGCGACCGCGTGCGACGGACCAGGGCGCTGCGAGGCGCGGCCGACGGGCTGCGCGACGGTGTACCTCCCGGTGTGCGGCTGCGACGGGCGCACCTACGGCAACACCTGCGAGGCCGCCGCGAGCGGGGCGCGGGTGCGCGACCGCGGCGTGTGCGGCGGCGCCGTGGATGCGGGCGTGACCCGCGACGTGCCGCCCGTCGACACGGGGCTCTCGGTGTGCGCGACCATCCGCTGCTCGGCGGGCAACGCGTGCTGCGACGTCCCGGGCGCGCCCTCGTACGGGGGCTGCTACCCGACCTCGTGCCTCGGGTGCTGCATGGCGGGCGCGACCGTCGACGCGGGCGCGGTCGACGCCCCCGCGGGGTCGTGCCGCAGCAACGCCGACTGCGAGCTGCGCAGCCAGTACTGCGCTGGCGACGGCTGCGGCACCGCGGGCCGCTGCGCCGCGCGGCCGACCCGCTGCACGACGCTGTTCAGCCCGGTGTGCGGCTGCGACGGGGTCACCTACTCCAACAGCTGCGAGGCGCAGTCCGCGGGCGTGCGCGTCGCCGCGACGGGCGCGTGCGCCATCACCCGCGACGCGGGCCTCTCGCGCTGCGCGCTCATCGACTGCGTGGCGGGCCAGGCCTGCTGCGACAACCCGCGCAGCCCGTCGTACGGGCGCTGCTACGACACCCGCTGCCTCGCCTGCTGCATGTGAGGGCTCCCTGCGGGGGGCGGCGCGCGCGCGACCGGGGCGTTGCCGCGGGTCTCCGCGCCGTGCTACCGGGTGGGCCGTCGACATGGGCGCGCCGCTGTTGCAGGGATTTCGTTCGGTGCGCGGCCACGAGGCCGCGATCGGGCTCCTGCGCCGGGCGATCGCCCACCAGCGGCTCGCGAGCGCGTACCTCTTCGCGGGCCCGCTGGGCGTCGGCAAGGACCGGGTGGCCCACGCCCTCGCGCAGGCCATGAACTGCACCGCCCGCACCGCCGACGACGACGCGTGCGGGGAGTGCTCCAACTGCCGGCGCATCGCGTCGGGACAGTTCGTCGACCTGCTGGTGGTGAAGCGCGAGTTTCGCGACTCGGTGTTCGCGCGCGACCGCGAGGGCCCCGACGCCGACGAGAAGAAGCTCCGCCAGGAGATCGTCGTCGAGCAGATCGACGTCATCATGCAGCGCGTGGCCTTCCGCCCCCACGAGGGCGGCACCCGCTGGATCGTCATCCGCGAGGCCGACCGGCTCCACAAGAACGCCGCCAACAAGCTGCTGAAGACCCTCGAGGAGCCTCCGCCGGAGACCCACTTCGTGCTGCTCTCGCACCGGCCCTCGGCGCTGCTGCCCACCATCCGCTCGCGCTGCCAGACGGTGAACTTCGGCCTGCTCGACGAGCCCGACGTGCGGGCCGTGCTCGGCGGCCTCGAGCTCACCCCCGAGCACGTCGCCGAGCTGCTCCCGCTGGCCGAGGGGAGCGTCGGCCGCGCGCTCATCTATCAAGACCCGAAGCACCTCGCGGCCCGCAAGAAGCTGCTGGAGGAGATCCTCGCCACGCTGCGGGTCAACGGCGTCGCCGTGGGCGGCTTCGTCGAGCTCGCCACCCGCTACAAAGACCCGCCGGAGAAGAACGACCAGTTCGGCCGCGGTGAGCTCGACGAGACCCTCGCGCTGCTCTACCGCCACCTGCGCAACGAGGCGCTGGGCTCCGCCGGCAAGGCCCCGCGGCAGTCGCTGGTCAACGCCGCCCGCGCCGAGATCGTGCGCGAGACCATGGAGCTGCTCGACGGCGCCACCAGCTTCAACGTCGGGATGCAGCTCCAGAACATGCTCGTGCGCCTCCGCGAGGTGCGCCCGTGAGCGAGCGCCGCCCGTCCCGCCGCCCACCTCCCCCGGCAGACACCGTCGTGCCCGCCCGCCCGCCGCCCTCGACCGACGCCGTCGTGCCCGCTCGCCCGTCGCGCCCGCCGCCGAGGCCGTCGCGCC
>CAIOSS010001131.1 GCA_903860995.1 uncultured delta proteobacterium
GGGGTCGACGCCGGGGGTGTCGTCGCGCCATGCGATGGCCACGGGCGAGAGGGCGATGGCGCGGTCGGCGTTGCGGTCGAAGGTGAGGCTGGAGTCCTGGTCGACGTAGAGCGCGATGCGGGCGAGCGCGACGGTGGCGAGACCCACCCGGGCGCGGGCCTCCATCGGAGGCGGCCCCGCGAGCACGACGGGGTAGCTCGCGAAGCGCCCGGTGAAGCGCACCGCGACGCCGTTGGTCTCGAGGTTGGGCACCGGACCGACGAGGTCCCAGAGCAGCGCGACCCGGAGGTTGCTGCCCGTGGGCGGCGGCGGCACCTCGCGGATCATCGCGAGGCCGGTGGTGGAGATGCGATCGACGGCCGCGGCGGCGGGGGCGCGGGCGTAGGTGAGCCGGCTGGTGCCGAAGCTGTCGCCGGTGATGCCTACGGTGCCGTCGGCGTTGCGCTCCAGCGTGAGGCCCATCGTGGAGCCCGGCAGCGTGAAGCGTCCGCTGGCCTGGTCGAGCAGCCCGGCGGCGCCAAACCCGTTCGCCGAGTAGCCGGCGTCGAAGGTGTAGAAGTGACCGTTGATCAGCGTGCCGGAGCTGAGCGCGAGGCGGTCGTCGGCGACGAGGAGCGTGCCGTTGGCGCGCGCGGCAACCGGCTCACCGCCGGCGGCCGTGGTGAGGGGCGAGTCGACGTCCGTGAGGGTGCGCCGCATGCCGTCGTCGCCGTCGAACTCCAGGCGCACCAGGCGCCACCGGCCGTTGAGCGTCGCTACGCCCGCGTCGACGGAAGCCGGCGCGTCGACCGTCGCGGGGGCGTCACCCACCGCGGGGACGTCGGCGCGGCCCTGGTCGGTGGGTGCGACGCCGCTGTCGGTGGCCGGGGGGAGGACGATGGTCGAACCGCAGCCGATGAGGCCGAGAGCGAGGGCGGAGAGGAGTGGCGCGCGCATGGCGGCGACGATACCTCCGGCTCACGCCTACCGCTCGAAGCAGTCGTCGGGAATCTGCCGCTCGCGCCGCACGAGGGCGGTCGCGACGATGTACCGGGTGGTCACCGGGTCGTGGTAGCCGCTCGCCGCGCCGAGGTCGGGGACGTGCCCGCGCAGGTCGAGGTGGATGCGCAGCATCGAGAGCTCGCGCACGTACTTCCCCAGCAGCGACGCGAGGCCGACGATGGGGTCGCTGGCGTCGGCGTCCCGCATGAAGCTCACCGCCCCGACCTGGGGCACGCGGTACGCAGAGCGCGCGGCGGTCTCCTCCTCGATGGCCACGAGGGGGCCCAGGGCGCCGAGCGCGTCGGCGTAACGCTTGCGGCCGCCGACCTTCCCGCAGACGGCGTGCACGGGCGAGCCGGCGTCAGCGCGGAGCGCGCGCACCAGTTCGACCATGCGCGCGAGGTCGACGTCGAAGCGGCTGCGCCCCTCGGCGTGCTCGGCGTGGAGCCGACGATTACACACAGTGGTAAAGTGCGCGGCGCGGACGCGCCCGCCGGCGTCGAGGAGGGAGCGCGCGCCGTCGCGGTGGCGCTCGCCGGGGTCGCCGCCGAAGGCGGGGAGGGGGATGGCCGCGCCGAAGCACATCCGCGGCGCCTCGCCCTCGGGGCAGAGCGCGCGGAGGGCGTGGTCGGCGTCGAGGCAGAGCGCGGTGAAGAGCTCGGCGAAGGTGCGCGGGCGCAGCCCGAGGTGGACGTCGAGGACGGCGAGCACGGTGGCCTCGACATCGCGCATGGCGCCGTGGGCGCAGAGGCCCTTACTGTCGCCGATGCCGACGGCGTGCGCGGCGCGGGCGAAAGAGCCCCAGTCCGAGGTGACGTCGACGAGGGCGCCGGTGACGATCATCGGGCCGAGGCGCGGGCCGAGGCCGTTCTCGTCGACGCCGACGCGGAGCCCGGAGGGTTGGCCGCTCATCGGGTGGGGTCGTAGTACGTTCCGTGGCCGCATGCGAAACATCTCGGGAACCTCCGGGGCCCCACGGGCCTCCATGCCCTCGATGAGAACCGCCCTCGTGCTCGCGCTCTCGGCCCTCCTCGGCTGCGCCGGCCGCCCGGCGCAGGGGCCCACGACCCCCGACCACACCCGCGCACGCCCGGCGGTGCGGGGCGAGGAGTTCCGGGTCATCGGCGGGTCGTCGGCGACGCCGGGCGACGCCTTCGACGCGACGCTGCTCTTCGAGCGGGCCATCGCGTTGATGCGCGAGCAGCGCTGCGCCGACGCGCTCACCGAGCTCGACCGGCTGCTGCGGGAGTTCCCGATGGCGTCGGTGGCGCCGCTTGCGCAGTACAACCGCGGGCTCTGCCTGCAGCGCGCGCAGCGCTGGACCGACGCGGCGACTGCGATGACCGCCGCGGCCGCGTCGCGGGACGCCACCCTCGCGCACGACGCGCTCTTCCGCCTCGCGGCGGTGGGCGCCTCGGGGCAGAACCCGACCTGGGTGCTCGAGGCCACCGACGCGCTCCAGGCGCGCGCGCTGCCGTTGACCATCACCGAGCGGGTGGAGCTCTTCGCGCGGCGCGCGTCCGCCCGCCTCGCGGAGGGCAACCTCGCCGAGGCCGAGCGCGAGGCCCAGCGCGCGGCGGCGATCGCGCCGACGGACGACGCGGTGCACGCGCTCGACGACGACACGCACGCCGCCGAGGCGAGGGTGGTGCAGGGCGAGGTGACGCGCCGTCGCTCGCTGGCGGTCGCGTACCAGGTCGAGGCGCCGGACGCGGAGGCGGCGATCACCCGGCGGGTGCAGCTCGTGACGCGCGCGCACCTGCAGTTCAACGACGCGATCCGCGCGGGAAACCCAGACTGGGCGGCGGCCGCGGGCTTCCGCATCGGCGAGATGTACCGCGACCTCTACGACACCATCGTGGACGCGCCGACGCCGACGACCTGGGACGACGCGCAGCGCCGGGTGTACCGCGCGCGCACCGCCGAGAGGCTGCGTCCGCTGCTGCAAGGCGCGCTTCGCAGCTGGGAGCTCACGCTCTCGATGGCGCGGCGCACGGGCATCACGAGCAACGAGTGGGTGCGGCGCGCGAGCGAGTCCGTCGACCGGCTGCGTGCGGTCGTGACAGGAGGGCCTTGACACCGGTCGGTGCGGGGGGATACAAGCCGCCTCCCTGACTCGGCTCTGTTTCGTAGGGCAGTGCTGCCTTGCGACCGGCAGCGGGACCGTGTATAAGACGCGGCCTCACGATCCGGCCGCTGGCGTAGCTCAATGGCAGAGCACCGGTTTTGTAAACCGGGGGTTGTGGGTTCAACTCCCATCGCCAGCCCTGAAAAGCGCAACGATGGTATCGCGGGTTGGTTCTTTGAAGTGCTGAGTATCAGGAGGGTTGCCCGAGCGGCCAAAGGGA
>CAIOSS010001132.1 GCA_903860995.1 uncultured delta proteobacterium
GCGGGCGCCAGGGCCGCGGTCGGGATCGCCGCTGGTCCGACCGATCGCGCCGCCTGGACGACCCGCCCCGACCAGGCCCCCGTCGCGGCGCGCCAGCGCTCGACCACGGCCGCCGCGACCGGGGCGCGGTGCAGGTCGCTGAGCAGCGCCGCGAGCGCTCCGTCGCCGAGGGCGTCGCGGGAAAAGCTCTCGATGGCGCCGTTCGCCGGGGCGTGGGCGCAGGTCGCGAGCAGCGCCATCGGGGCGTCGACGCCGAAGCGCCGCGAGCGTTCGAGCGCCGCGAGGGCTGCCGTCAGCTCATCGGTCGGCGCGTCGAACAGCACGAACACCGTCGGTCGGTCCCGCGGCGCCGGGGGTCCATCCTCCCGCGCGAGCACCTCGCCTCGCGCCGCGGCGGCCACCCGCGCCAGGCGCAGCGCGTCCTCCAGCAACCGTCGCCGCCCGGAGCCCTCCGGGCCCGTGATCAGCACGCCCGGGCGGGCACCGGACACCGCCGCGGCGATCGCGGCGGCCACCCCGGCGGCCTCCAGCGGATCGCCCCGCCAGCGCGGCGCTGCCGCGACGGTGTCGTCATCGGTGGTCCAGGCCCGCGCCTCGGCGCCCTCCGGGAGCCAGCGCGCGCCGTCCAGCGACCAGCGCCGCAGGACCACCCCCGCGGAGGACGGGCGCTCGCTCGGGTCCGCAGCGATGGAGGCCGCGAGCACCGCCCGCAACGGCCCAGGGATGCGAGCGAATACACTGGTCTGTAATTCCGGCGCCCGGCCCAGCGCCGCGAGCACCGCGCGGGCGTCCGTCGGATCGGCCACCAGCGGGTGCCCCCCGCCCAGCGCCATCGCCAGCGAGACGCCGAGCGCGTAGAGGTCGCGCGCGGGGGTCGCTGCGCCGAGGAGCGCCTCCGGAGCGGCGAACGCCAGGCTCCCGTGCAGACCGACGCTCCGCGCGCCCGCGGCGCTCGCGGTGCCCAGGTCGACGAGCACCGCGCGGTCGCCGCGCACGAGGATGTTCGTCGGCTTCACGTCCCCGTGCACGATCCCGAGGCTGTGCAGGGACTCCAGCGCGTTCGCGACGGCGGCGCCTGCGCGCACGAGGGTCGCCGTGTCCGCGACGGCGTCGAGGGTGGCGCCCTCCACCAGGTCCATCACGACGAAGGAGCCACCGCCGGGCAGCGCACCCAGGTCGCGGGTGCGGGCCAGGTTGGGGTGGTCGAGTGACAGCAGCAGCCGCGCATGCTCGGGGGCGATCGACCGCGCCTGCACCTTCACCGCGCAGGTCGAGCCCTCCGACCGCAGATCGATCGCCCGCCAGACCGATCCCTCCGCGCCACCCCCGAGGCGTGCGACGAGCTGGTACCGGCCGACGATGACACTCTCCGCACTGATGCCGTCCACGGTGTTGGCTCCCTGCACGATGGGTTCCGTCAACAACCTATGGCGGTTTCGTGATTCGACCGTCAACCAGGTTGGCGGCTGAGCCCCCTGCTGGTCCCTGCGGTGATCGCCCGGTCGAGGCACTCCCGGAGCCCGATCGGGTATGGTCGGGGGGTGCGTTGGGATCGCTGGGTACTTCCGCCTGCGGTGAGCGCGGCGGTCTTCGCGGTGCTGGCCGTCGCGCCGCCGCTCGGGCCGCGCCCCGCCTCGGTCCATCGGCTGGAGTCCCTGGGCGATCCGGCACCGGGGCGGCCGTGGCTGCTCCGCGCGCTTCGCACCGGGGACTCGTCACGACCGACCGGTCTTCGCGTCACGTCGCCCGACGCGCGGGTGGAGTCCCTGGCGACGCTCGCGGGGCGAGGGGAGTGGCTCCGGGTGCTGGTGCCGGCGGGCAGCACGGCGCTCCGGCTGCGCATCGCCGACGTGACCGGTGTCCATCCGCTCCTCGTGCCGGTCGCATCGGGCGCGACCCCGGGCGTCGCAGCGCCCGTCGATGCGCGCGTGTCGGTGGTCGAGGGCGTGCTGGTGCCCGAACTCGACGGGGAGGTCATCGTCCGCCCGGCCGATGGCCCGGTCGAGCTCCTCGCGGTGACCGACCAGATCGCCGTCGAGCCCACGCGTCGCGCGCTCGACGACTGCGGCCTGGCGTCGTTTCGTGTGCGCGTCTCGGGCCTCGGCGCTCCGGTGTCGTTGGTCACGGCGACCCATCGCGACGAGCTCCGGCTGCCCCTTGTCGGGGGCGGCATCGCGGTGCGCGACGACGGGGCCTCGGTGCTGCTTCGAGCGACCAGCCCGGGGGCGACGGCCCACGTCCTCGGCGGCGACCGCGTCGGCCCGACGTGGTGGTCGGCGGTGACGCTGGTCGCGGAGGCCGACGAGGGGCGCGCGCGGGTCGCCGTCCCGCCGGGCACGCTCTGGGTCGCGGCCTCCCACAACGCCGACCTCACCGATGCCGTTTCGCCCCTGCTCCGACCCGCCTCGCCGCCGTGCCTCGCGACCCCCCTCGGTCAACGGATGGCGCGCGGTCGGCTCGCGCCTCCGGAGCTTCCTCCGGTGCGCGTTCGCTGGAACGGACCCGCCGAGGGCGCCCGCCTCGCCGCGGCGCGGGTGCAGCGCATGACGGCGCTCTGCGTGGTCGGCGTCGCGGTGAGCGTCGCGCTCGAGGCGGCGCTGCTGCTCGGCGCCGGGCTGGGCCGCGGGCCCGCGGTGCTGAAACCGTTCGCGGGCGACGGGCGTGCCCGACTCGGAGTCCTGGTCGCCGGCATCTCGACGCTCCTGTTGATGGGCGCGGCGATGGTGCTGGCGGTACAACTGCGCAGTCCCTAGGAAACCTGTGACCCGAGGTCCCGTGAC
>CAIOSS010001133.1 GCA_903860995.1 uncultured delta proteobacterium
ATCGTCGCCACCCTCGCAGCCCCCGAGGCCGGCCAGCGCCGCGGCCAGGCTGAAGCCCATCGCCCATCGCCGCGTCGCGTCGGCGGCGCCGCGCCGAGCTCCCGGCGCCGCCGATCGGCGCTGCGCCTGCGGCCGGGCCATGCGCGCATCGTGCGTCGTCGAGGACGGCGCAGCCCTGAGGCGAGGCGCGTACCTCACCGACCGCGCAGCCTTCGCTCGGGGTCGAGGTCGAGCTTGAAGAGCACGCGCCGGAGCCCGGCGCTGGCGATCGGAGGCGAGCGATGCACCACCCCGTGCCAGGCGTTGCCCGGCCACTCGGAGCCCTTCAGGAGGCCGACCCACCCGACCTCCAGCGTGCGAACCTCCGCCGCGTTCGGCACGACCGCGCGG
Source organism: uncultured delta proteobacterium (assembly GCA_903860995.1). Classification (GTDB taxonomy): domain Bacteria; phylum Myxococcota_A; class Polyangia; order Polyangiales; genus SCUS01. The sequence continues at coordinate 391 of CAIOSS010001133.1, forward strand.
CTGCCCGAGGCCAGGACCTCGGCCTCGGGGTCGAGCCCCGCGCGCAGCACGGCGTGCTCGGGCACCCACTCCGTCCCGGGGCCGGCGTAGGTGCAGACGGCGCGGATTCCCACCCGATCGACGTGAAACTTCCGGCACATGTCGTCCGAGACGACCGCCAGCGTTCCGAGCACCGTCGGGGCGCCGAGCAGCGCCGCGTATCGCGCCGCTAGGCCCTCGAGGTCGCGCCGCAGCTCGTCGCGCTCGTCGCACGCGGGCAGCGACGCCACCAGCGATGACCCGTCGGGCGCCACGCCCGTGAGCTCCGCCTGCGCGCAGAGGTCGCACCCGTCTCGCACGCCGTCCATCCAGCGCGCGAGGCGGGTGCCGATCGCCCGTCTCCACACGCACAGGTTCACTGCGGGGTCGAGCACCGCGGCCAGCGCCGCCCCATCGTCGACGAAGCGGTGCCGTGCCGCCACCGGCCCGCGCCCCCGAATCAGGTCATCCCACTCGATCTGCACGCTCATGCTTCGCTCCTTCTCCCTGCGGCGACTCCCGCCTCGTCCGCCTCGTCGTCCCACCGATCGATCGGGTCATGCATCGCGGCCCAGACCGCAGGGCCGCCCGACATTTCGTCGTCAGTGAGCACGCACCCATCGAGGCTGAGCGTGAGCGCCGCGCGGTCCATGCCCACCCCGATCAAGACGATCTCCTGCCTCCGGTCGCCGTAGGGCTCGATGGAAACCTCGGCGCGCTCGCGCCGCAGGTCTTCATCGAGCTCGGACGCCTCGAGGCACGCCACCCACGGCCCGCCGGACTCGACCCGGCACGCCCCGCCCGCGTGCGACCAGACGCCCATCGTGTCCATCCTCGACGCGAGCCAGAAGAAGCCCTTTGAGCGGAGCACCCCCGGCCAGAGGGTGCCCGCGAGCGACCAGAAGCGCTCGGGGTGAAACGGCCGCCGCGCACGATAGACGAAGCTCTCGATGCCGTACTCCGCCGCCTCCGAGCGGCTCTCGCCGCGCAGCGTCTGGAGCCAGCCCGGCGCGTTGGCCGCGCGCTCGAGGTCGAATCGCCCGGTGTCAAACACGCTCTCCAACGGCACGCGGCCGAACTCGGCCCGCACGAGCTCGGCGCGCGGGTTGAGCGTGCGGAGCAGCCCCTCGGTGAGCGCGAGGTCTTCGGCGCTCGCCCGGTCGGCCTTGTTGAGCACGATGACGTCGGCGAACTCCACCTGCTCGACGAGCAGGTCGACCACCGTGCGGTC
>CAIOSS010001134.1 GCA_903860995.1 uncultured delta proteobacterium
CGGGCGAACGCGACGAACTCCCCCCAGGCTCATCCCCGCGACGAGACCGGGGCGACGCGCGCGGATCTCGCGGACCACCGCGTCGTGGAAGGACACCAGCACGACGCGGCTCGCGGCGCCGCTGGCATCGACGACCGCCAGCAACTCGTCGACGATGCCAGGCATAGAACCCTCTACCCGAATGTCGGAGGCGCGATCGCCTCAGCGCTCGTTCGCGCCGCGTTTACGATCCCCTTTAGGAGCCCGGCGATCTGCTCGGCCTCACCCCGTTCGGAGTACTCCCGCGAGCTCTCGATCGTCAGGGTCGGGCGGTCGCCGTCGAGCGAACTGCCCTCTCCGCGAACGAAGGTCCAGGTGTCGCTCACCGTGTAGCAGCCGTGCATCACCGCCGAGCCGTCGCCCCTGACCGTGGCGCCGTTGGCCATCATCGCCGCGAGCAATTCCCCGTAGAGCTGCCATTGGGGGTTCGTCGCCTCCAGGCCGCGCTTCGCTTCGACCACCACGAGGAAGGGCGACTCCGCGCCGCCGGACAGGCTGCTCGCGATCGCGCCGTCGATGAGGCCCGAGAGCTCGAAGCGAGCAAAGCGCGCGTCCAGGGGCACCTGCGCGAACGCCTGCACCCGGTCGTTTTCGGCCAGCATCAGCATGGGGTAGATGGCGCGCGACCAGATGGTCGCCTCGTTGAGGAGGGTCAGCGGCCGATCGACGAGCACCTCACGGATGGCCTCGATGCGCGCTCGCTCGCGCTCGGTGATCGGAGCCGTGAGCGCGGCCCAGCGAGACGCGACGACGCCGTGGTCGCGCAGTTCGACCAGCGAACGCAGCACTGCGGCGGTGAGCTCCGAGTAGGTGTAGCGCTGCATGGGAGCATCAAGCGCCAGACGCGCGACGCGCGTCAAGAGCCGCGGTCCAGGCCTGGGTTCGGCTGAAGATCAGGTCGAGCGCGACACGACCACCACCGTGAGGTCGTCGGCGAAGCAGGGGTTGATAAGTCTTTTCCCATCGCCGAAAGAGACGCGAGGTCTGCAAGGCGCTTCGACCGCCGCGTGCTGGCGGCACGCAAGGGAGAAGCAACGCCGCAGACCGACGCGGATCTGCACGGCGATGGGAAAAGACTTATGAACCCCTGCTTCGCGCGATCGGTGGCCTCAGCGCAGCCTGCAACAGCCCCTCCGCACAGCGCTCGATGTCTCTGTCGCGCGCCGTGGCGACGATCGTCGCGCCCTCGACGTGCTTGAACAGCCCATCCGATCCGACGACGAGCACGGCTCCCCGGCGTAGCGTCGCTGCGAAGTCAACCGGCTCCGGTGCATAGGGCGTCCAATGGGGCACCCCCGCCCGGCACGGATTCGCCTGGGTTTACAGAGAACCCATGATCAGCAGGACACCGTCCCGCGAGCGCTGCCAAGAGCTTCCGGGACGCCGCCTTGGCTGCGGCCACGATCGGCTGGTGGCGTTCTCTTGCAAGCGCCGCGGGGGATGTTCGAGCTGCGGCGGGCGGCGGATGAATTACCTATCCCCTGGTCGACCGCGAGACGCAGGAGAAGATCGACGCGGTGAAGACGCGGCTCATGCGCGACTTCGGCCACGACGAGATCTCCGCGCAGAACGTGCTCGAGTACGTGAGCTCGATCTTCGCGCGCGGCGACCTGAAGTAGCGACCCCACCGACGGCGACCGCGCGGTGCAGACGTCTGCACTCCAGCGCTTCGCCATCGGTGGGTCGAGGCGGTCGTCGCCCTCGCGGATGATGACCAGGACCCCGAATGACCTGCCCGGGCGTCGCCGTCGACTCCCTACGACCGATAGCCCGGAGCGTCGCGATCGAGCTTGCGCAGCAGTCCCGGCCACGCGAGCCCGCCGCCGAGGCCCCGGGTCACGGCCTGCACGTTGGCCTTCACCCCGGCGACGATGCGCGGGTCGACCTCGATGAGCGCCCCGCCGCCCGCCTGCGCCGCGATCTGGATCTCACACGCCCGCTGCAGGTTGAACATGTACAGGAAGGCGTCCGCGATCGTGGCGCCGACCGTCAGCAGCCCGTGGTTGCGGAGGATCAGACTCGTGCCCGCCCCGAGGTCGTCCACGAGGCGAGGCTTCTCGTCGTCGCGCAGCGCGATGCCCTCGTAGCCGTGGTAGCCGAGCGACGAGAGCGCGATCGTCGCCTGCTGGGAGATCGGCAGCAGCCCGCCCTGCTGGGCCGCTACCGCCACGCCGGCGACGGTGTGCACGTGCAGCACGCACCCGACGTCGGGCCGCGCCGCGTGGACGGCGCTGTGGATCAGGAACCCGGCGGGGTTCACGGGGTACGGGCTCGCGCCGACCTTCTCGCCGCGCGCGTCGACCTTCACCAGGCTCGACGCCGTGATCTCCTCGAAGAGCATCCCGTACGGGTTGATGAGGAAGTGGTGCTCGTCGCCGGGCACGCGCGCGGAGATGTGCGTGAACACGAGGTCGTCCCAGCCGAAGCGGGCGACCAGTCGGTAGCAGGCGGCCAGGTCGATGCGGAGATCCTGTTCGGTGGTCATGCCCCGATTCTGCACGAGGCAGCCACCGCGAGACAGCGCGACGCCCGGCGACTCGATCCGTCACGGTGACCGTCCGGCCGGCGAGCGCAGGTGTTGTTGCCGGTGCCTGGGTTGATGGCCGCGGTGCAGAACGCATAAGGCCTCCAATGGGGCACCCCCCGCCCGGCACGGATTCGCTCGGGTTTACAGAGAACCCATGACCAGCAGGACACCGTCCCGCGAGCGCTGCAAGGAGTTCCCGGGACGCCGCCTTGGCCTCCCGAAGAGCGTCTAGCGCGCGTCCGCGGCGAGCGGCGTGATCGTCCCGCTCTTCGACTCGCGCATCGTGAGGTGCAGCTCGTTGTGCGCGCTCGCGGCGTTCGGCGGCAGGTCGACCACGAGCTCGATGGTCATCTCCCAGCCGCGCGTGCGCGCGGGCTCGGTGAGCGTCACGGGCAACATCCCCTGCATCGTGGCGTGCATGGTTCCGCTGCGCATCGACGAGCCCGGCGGCAGGCCGGCCATCGCGGTGATGGAGCCGTTCATCTCGGCGGACAGGTCGAGGCACGGCGTGCGCTGCACCATCGCCCTGCCCCGCAGGCGCATCTGAC
>CAIOSS010001135.1 GCA_903860995.1 uncultured delta proteobacterium
CCGAGGTGACCTTCGAGAAGGTGAAGGGCGGCAACGGGATGGGGCGCAGGGCGTCGATTCTCGCGGCGCTCACCGGGTTGAAGCAGATCTGCAATCACCCGGAGAACTACGTCGAAGAGGACACCGAGCGGCTGCTGGGCCGATCGAGCAAGCTCGACCGCTGCATGGAGTTGTTGGAAGAGCTCATCGACCAGGGTCAGCCGACGCTGGTGTTCACTCAGTATCGCGAGATGGGCGAGCTGCTGCAGGCCGCCATCGAACAACGCTTCGACCGCGAGGTGCCCTTCTTCCATGGTGGGCTGTCGCCGCGCGAGCGGGAGAACATGCTCGACGCCTTCCGCTCCGAGGACGGCGAGCCCGTGTTGATCCTCTCCTTGAAGGCCGGCGGCACGGGGCTCAACCTGGTGCGCGCGACGGCGGTCATCCACTACGATCGCTGGTGGAACCCCGCCGTGGAGGATCAGGCCACGGACCGGGCGCACCGCATCGGTCAGACGCGACCCGTCAACGTCTACAAGTTCGTGACGACGGGCACCCTCGAGGAGCGCATTCAACGCATGTTGGAAGAGAAGCGATCGCTCGCCGCGGAGGTGCTTTCCGACGCGGGCGAGACGTGGGTCACCGAGATGAGCGACCGCGATCTCCGGGACTTCCTGAAGCTGGATGAGACGGGCGAAGACGGAGCGGACACTTGATCCCAGCATCGCCCCGGAGCCCTCGGCCGCCGGTGTACCTGACGCCGGTGCGAGACCTGTACGGCCTCGACCTGCCCGACGGCGGGCGCGTGGAGGTGCGCCGACACGGCACCGTACTCACCGCCCTCACGCACACGCTCCCCGCCGGCGTGGAGCCGGTTGAGTTCGACCTCCGTCGCTGGCATTACCGACAATGGGCCACGCAGATCGAGGACCGCGAATACTCCGAAGGGCTCCGCGGCCTCATCGCCGTTCACGGCCTCTTCGAGCATCCCGATTGGATCAACCGCGACCGCCCGACGGAGCTCGATGCCGAGTCGATGACCGTGGTCGACGACCTCCGCGCGACCTGGCGCGGCCGCTTCGGGGCCGCCGGGCAGGCGCCGAGCGTGGGCGCGCAGTTCTGCAGCGTGTGCCTCGCGGCCAACCCCCCGCAAGGGCCCCTCACGGTCTGGAGCCCGGCGCCCTCGCAGCAGCCGTGCCCCCACCGGGACGCCGCCGCGACCGCCCTCCTGGCGCTGGTGGATCGGTACGAGGAGCTGACCTTCGAGCTGCTCGACCTGCTCGTGGTCGCGCACTCCCCTGGGGTCGGGGGCGCGCCTTCGCTCCGTCGCTTCGTCCTCCCCTCCGACTGGATGCGCGCCCTCCTCGGGCACTGGCTGCTGGGCCAGGGTTACGTGCACCGCGACTCCCCGTGGCGCTCGCGGGGCGTGCTCCGCCACCGGCGCTTCTCGCACCGGGCGCTCCGCGCCGACGGGCACGGCGAGCTCACCGTGGAGGAGCGCTACTCCGCGCTCGCCTGGGGCATCAGCCCCGATGACCTCTCGCTCATGCCCGAAGACCCCGAGCCCATCGCGCTCCCGGAGGCCTCGTGGTGGTCCGATCCGACGGGCGCACCGCCCGCGGGCGTGAGGGTGTACCCCGAAGGGGCCCCGACGAAGCCTGCTTCGGCGAGCCCGACGAGCCGTCCGAAGGCGCCCGTTCGGGTCGCGCCCCCACCGCGTACGCGGATCGTGTCCGGTCCGGCGCCCACGCCCACGCCTGCCCCCGTCACCCGGAGCGCCCCGAAGCGGTCGGTGCCGGTGACGAAGAAGCCCGCGCGGGCGGCGTCGCCGAAGCCCGCAGGAGGAGGGCTGGAAGAGACCTTGTCGTCATTGACGGCCGGCCTCGCGGCGCTCTCCCAGATCATGGGCGGGCCGAAGCGCGGTCGCCGCTAAGCGGGTCACAGCTTCGCGCCGCACTCCGGGCAGCGGCTCACGTCGCTCCGGGTGATGCGGGTGTTGCAATAGACGCAACGAATCTCCGCGGGCGCGCGTGGGGCCGGGGCGACGCCGAGCGCAGGGTGCGGCGCGCTGAAGCCCGGCGCGGAGGCCGGCGCCTGGGGGTGAACGGGCACCACGAAGGGGACCGCGGGGGCCGCGTACGCAGCCGCGGTGTATCGGAGCTGGTGCGCCGGGAGCCACTTCTGGTCGCCGTCGTCGAACTGGATGAAAAACAGGGTGGAGTTGTTGTTCGCCCGGGCGACCACGCCGGGGTACCATGACCCGATGGACCACTCGCCCGACACGACGGTGCCGGGGGTGAGCTGCGGCGTCGGGGCGGCGTTGGGGCGGTCGCCTTGGGGACGGATCTTCGCGGGCGACAGCCACTTCGTGTCGCCGTCATCGAACTGCACGAAGAACAGGGTGTCGTTGGCGTTGGCCTCGGCGACGTAGCCCGGGTACCAGCTGTCCTCGGCCCAGTCACCGAGGACGCGCGCGCCGGCGAAGGGGGCGGCGCCGTGCGAGACACCCGCCGCGGGTGGCGACTGCGGCTGTACCTGGTCGAGCGTGAGCCACGCCGTGTCACCGTCGTCGAACTGCACGAAGTACTGCGCTTCGCCGCGGCGATCGCGCTGCTGGGTCACGACCCCCGGATACCAGCTGCCGTTCGACCAGAGACCCATCACCCGAGAACCGATCATCGCGCCGCCTTCTGCGTTTGGGGGACGCGATGATGCCACAGACCTCGGGCGGGTCGTCGCCTCGTGTGGAGGGGATCGGGAGGGGAGAGGAGGCGGAGCGGGGGGCGGCGAGTTCAGTTCGCCGCGCGCACGCCGCCGAAGGTGGCCGGGTCGATGATGAACATCTCCACGCGCCGGTTGCGGGCGCGGGCGTCCTCGGTGGTGCCCATGTCGACGGGCCGCGACTCGCCGTAGAACCCGAAGGTCAGCCGGTCGGTCGGGACGCCGTTGGCCACGAGAAGCGCGCCCACGCGGCGCACGCGGCGCTGCGAGAGGTCGAGGTTGGTGCTGGTCTCGCCGACGTCGTCCGTGTGCCCGTCGAGGCGGATGCGCCGGATCCAGTTGTAGGCCGGGTTGCGAAGCAGCGTCACGATGGCCTCGATGACCGGCCGCGACGAGTCGACCACGCTGTCGCGCCCGACGTCGAAGTTGATCGCGAAGCCGTTGCGGATACGGATCTGGTTGCCGACCACCTCGATGGCCGCGGTGGCCTCCGGGCAGCCGTCCTCGTCGGCGATGCCGTTGACGGTCTCGGCCTCGTTGGGGCATCGGTCCCGGGCGTCGAGCACCCCGTCGCCGTCGTTGTCACGGTTGGCCGCCGCGAAGGCGTCGCGGTCGGCGGCGTTGGCGCTGCGGGCCTGGGCGAGCCGGGTGACCTGCTCGCCGCACGCGCCCGGGTTCTGCTGGAGCATCGCGAGGGCCTGCGTGGCGTGCTGGTCGTCGGAGACCGCCTGGTTGTTGGACGACATCCGGTGCAGCCGCCCGAGGGTGTCGAAGGAGAAGAACGCCCGCATCAGGTGCGCGCGGCGCGTGAGCCAGTTCTGCGCGCGCTGGTCGAGGGTGGCGAGGTACTGCGGCGAGGCCGACTGGAGCTCGCCGAGGTGGCGCTGCGCCGGGCCGGCGCGGCGACCCCAGAGGGCCAGCTGCGCGAGGTAGAAGCGCGCGTTGGGGGCGTGCTCGGTGCTGCCCGCGCTGCTCACCACGGTGGTGAGCTCGCGCTCGGCGTTGGCGTCCGCGCCGGTCCACGCGAACGCGACGCCGAGCCACATGTGGCCCCGCGGCGCGTCGACCTGGGCGAGCTGGTAGAAGGTCTGCGTGGCGGCGTCGAAGTCGCACGAGAAGAGCTGCGCGAGGCCGCGGCTCTCGAGCGCCGACGCGGCGAAGGGCGAGTCGTCGGGCACCTCCGCCGCGACCTGCGCCGCGCGGGCGTAGTCACCGAGCTCGAAGGCGATCTGCGCCAGGCCGGCGCGGGCCTCGGCGCCGCTAGGATCTGTCGCCGGCAGCGACTCGACGACCCCTTCGAGGTTCTGCCGGGCGGCCACCCACTCCTGCCGCGCGAGGGCTTCGCGGGCCAGCCGGAGCTGCTCCTGGAAGAACGCGCTGTTCTGCGCCGCGAGGGCGTTGGGGTCGACGCGCTGCGTGCCGCCCATCGACTGGCACGACCACAGCGCGCTCGCGCCTGCTACGCACAAGGCGGCCCCGAGGGACCAGCGCCCGACGCGGCGACCTGTCACGGCGTCCCCGCGTTCTGGACGTTCTGCGTCTCGTTGGCGACCGCGCCCTGCTGCCGGAGGGCCTCCTGGTCCTGCGACATTCGCTGGGCGGACTGCAGCTCCTGCTGCCAGTCGCTCTCGTCGGGGCGGAGCGAGATCGCGCGCGTGAGGTCGGCCACGGCGCGCGCGTACTGGCCGAGGTACGAGCGGGTGAGCCCGCGGTTGTAGAAGGCCTCGCCGATCTTCTCGGCCTCGTTGGGCGGCACGGGCATCGCGGCGTTCTGGTAGGCCCCGATGACCTGGGCGAACAGCGGCTCGGCGCCCGCGAGGTTGCCCGCCTGCACGAGGTCGTATCCCTGGCGGCAGCGCGCGTCGCCGTTGCAGTCCTCGAACTCCACCGTGACCGACTCCTGCCACGGGAGGATCACCCGGGCGAAGTGGTCGACGAGGTTGGCGCGGAGGTTGTGCAGCATACCCGCGCCGTCGATGCCCGGCGGGTCGCGGCGCTCGTAGGGCGAGTACACGCCCGTCGTGGCGGTGGTGGCCGTGTCCTCGTAGGTGCGGTCGAAGAGGGCCTCCTGGCTGGTGCCGTGGGTCACCTGGAACTGCAGCCGCGCCGACGCCGTGCCGACCCGGCGGAGGTTGGTGCAGGCGTAGCTCTCCGCGCGGTATTGCTGACGCCCGTTGGCGTAGTAGGGCACCTGGCGGGTGCAGGTTCCGGCGTTCTGCTCGATGTTCTCGGCGTACTGGTTGCCCAGCACCGCGCCCGTTACGACCACGCCGCCGCCCGAAGCGAGGAGCCGGATGGAGGGGTTGAGCGAGCGGCTGATGCGACCGGTGAGGTCGGCGACGATCTCGCCGGCCG
>CAIOSS010001136.1 GCA_903860995.1 uncultured delta proteobacterium
CATGCAACCTTCGCGTCGCGCGAAGGTGACCACCTGATGTTGCCTGGGGTCAGGCGCTGCACGCCGATGCAGAGGCCGCACGCCGTACCCCAGGCCCAGGCGCCGCGGTCGTACCGGGGAATCGCTCGCGGACGGCGCCGCGGTTGTACTGCGAACTCGGGGAGACGTTCGTCGCTCGCGGCTCGCGGGCCGCCGCGGGGGCCTGGGCCCGATCTGCCCTCGCGGGCCCCCGCGCATCCCGGGCCGCGGTACCTTCGCGGCCATGATCGAGAGCAGCATCGAGGTCCCGGCGGCCGTCAACGAGCCCGTGCTCACCTACGCCCCCGGCTCGGCCGAGCGGGCCGAGCTACAGCGCGCCCTGGCCTCGATGGCCGCCGCGCCCATCGAGGTGTCGGCGTACATCGGCGGGCGCGACGTGCCCTCCGCCGAGCGCGTCCCGATGCGCTCGCCGCACCGCCACGACCTGGTGCTCGGCCACTGGCACTCCGCGGGCCCCTCGCAGATGGACGACGCCGTCGCCGCCGCGCTCGCCGCCGCCCCGGCCTGGGCCGCCACGCCCTGGAGCGCCCGGGCCGCCATCTTCCTCAAGGCCGCCGAGCTGCTCGCGACGAAGCACCGCGCCACGCTCAACGCCGCCACGATGCTCGGCCAGTCCAAGACCGCCCACCAGGCGGAGATCGACGCGGCGTGTGAGCTCGTGGACTTCTGGCGCTTCAACGTCGCGTTCCTCCCGAAGATCCTCGGCGACCAGCCCCTCTCCTCCCGCGGCGTCTGGAACCTCCTCGACCACCGCCCCCTCGATGGCTTCGTGCTCGCGGTGACGCCGTTCAACTTCACCGCCATCGCGGGCAACCTCCCCACGGCGCCCGCCCTCATGGGCAACGTGGTCGTGTGGAAGCCCTCCGCCACGGCGATGTACAGCGCCCACTTCATCCTCGAGATCTTGAAGGAGGCGGGGCTCCCGCCGGGCGTCATCAACATGGTGCTCGGCGACCCGGCGGCCATGGTCGACCGCGCGCTCGCCTCGCGCCACCTCGCGGGGGTGCACTTCACCGGGAGCACCGCGGTGTTCCGCTCGATCTGGGCGAAGGTCGGCGCGGGCGTCGGCGCGGGGCGCTACCGCTCGTACCCGCGGGTCGTCGGCGAGACCGGCGGCAAGGACTTCGTCTTCGCGCACCCCAGCGCCGACGTCGACGCGCTCGCCGTGGCGCTCGTTCGCGGGGCCTACGAGTACCAGGGCCAGAAGTGCTCCGCGGCCTCGCGGGCCTACGTCCCGGCCTCCCTCTGGCCCTCCCTCCGCGCCCGGCTCATGGACGTGCTCCCGGCCATCACGGTGGGCGACGTGGGCGACTTCGCGCACTTCATGGGCGCCGTCATCGACCGCCGCGCCTACGAGCGCATCACCGGCGCGGTGAAGGGCGCCCTGGCCGACCCCGGCTGCGAGGTGCTGCACCACGGCCACGACGACCACCGCGGGTACTTCATCCGCCCGACGCTCATCCGCGTCGACGACCCGGGCCACGCGCTCATGCGCGACGAGCTCTTCGGCCCGGTGCTGGCGGTGTTCGTCTACGACGACGCCCGCTACGACGACGCGCTCGCGCGCTGCGCCAACGACTCGGAGTACGCGCTCACGGGGGCCTTCTGGGCGCGCGACCGCGGGGCGATCACCCACGCCTCGGGGGTGCTGCGCCAGGGCGCGGGCAACTTCTACGTCAACGACAAGCCCACCGGCGCGGTGGTGGGCCAGCAGCCCTTCGGCGGGGCGCGGGCCTCGGGCACCAACGACAAGGCGGGCTCGGCGCTCAACCTGCTGCGGTGGGTCTCGCCGCGCACGGTGAAGGAGACGCTCGTGCCCCCCACGGAGTGGCGCTACCCCTCGATGGGGTGAGCGCACCGGTCACGGCGCCGCCAGGCCCCGCCGCCGCGACGGGGCGATGGGAGGGGGGGACTACTGCGCCCAGAGGGCGGCGAGGTCGAGCGCGACGGCCTCGAAGGGCTCCGCGCGCACCGGCTCGGCGCCCGCGAAGGTGGCGACGAGCGGCCAGCCACCCGGGGTGTGTCGGAAGACCTCCAGGGTGTGCGCCACGGGGTCGATCAACCACGCGTGTCCGACGCCCTCCCGGTGGTAGATCGGCAGCTTGCGATGTCGGTCTGTCCGCGCCGTCGAGGGCGAGAGCACTTCGCACACCCAGTCGGGCACGACGGTGGGGTCTTCGTCGTCACCGAAGAACCCGGGTGGGCATCGCTCGCGTCGCCAGCCCGCGAGGTCGGGGGTGAGGACGTCGGGCTTCGGACCGAACTCGATCTCCGGCTCGTCGAGGATGACCCAGCCGCCCGGGTCGCCCTCGCGCGGGTCATCGAAGCCGGCGAGGCGGGCGCCGAGCCGCGACGAGGTGCGGGCGTGGCGGCGTCGCGGGCGCGGGAGCAGCGAGAGCTCGCCGGCGATGATCTCGGCCACGACTCCGGCGGGCGCCTGGAGGTATCCCTCGACCACCGCGGGGTCGAGGTTGGGGAAGCGTGGGTTGAGGGAGCGGGCGGCGTCGCCGGACATGCTCGGACGATACCACCGGGCGGGCCAGCGCCATTCGGCGGGCGCGGCCGCGAGCACCTCGACGAAGCGGGCGATGCCTCGACGGGGCCCGTGGGGGACTACTTCTTGAGCTTGCCGGCGGCCTTGAAGGCCGCGAGCTCGCGGTGGCCGCCGACCAGCACGCCGTCGACGAAGACCATCGGGAAGGTCGGGAAGCCCGCCCAGAGCTTGATGGCGAGGCG
>CAIOSS010001137.1 GCA_903860995.1 uncultured delta proteobacterium
CTGCAGTTCCCGGAAGGAGAGCGCAGAACGTCATGCCGAACGCGACGCGACGGGTGCGTCGGTGTTTTTTTGTAGTGATCACGGAGGAGGGAGCGCGAAGCGCGCTCCGATCTCTCCCGATTCTTGTTCGCTCTCTTCTGCCGTGCAGGGGTTGCCGGCCGAAGTTCCGCTTGAAGGTCTCGCCATGACTCAGTCCTCCAGCGCTCTACTCGAAGTGAGAGACCTCGAGGTGCACTTCGCGATGGAGGGCGGCGTCGTCCGCGCGGTGGACGGGGTGACCTACACCATCGAGGCGGAGAAGACGCTCGGCGTGGTGGGAGAGAGCGGCTGTGGCAAGACGGTGACGGCGCTCGCCATCATGGGTCTGGTGCAATCGCCTCCCGGCAGGATCGCCGGCGGCCAGATCCTCTACCACCAGGGCGACAAGACGACGGATCTCTGCAAGCTCTCATCGCGGGGGCGGGAGATGCGTGCAATCCGCGGCAACGAGATCGCGATGATCTTCCAAGAGCCGATGACGTCGCTCAACCCGGTGTTGACGATCGGGTTCCAGATCGTGGAGGCAATCACGCTGCACCAGAAGTTGAGGAAGCGGGAGGCGAAGAAACAGGCGATCGAGATGTTGCGAGCGGTCGGGATTCCGCTTCCCGAGCAGCGAGTCGACGAGTATCCACATCAGTTGTCCGGCGGGATGCGGCAGCGCGCGATGATCGCGATGGCGCTCTCCTGCAATCCGTCGCTCCTCATCGCCGACGAGCCGACGACGGCGCTCGATGTGACGATCCAGGCACAGGTGCTCGAGTTGATGAACGCGCTGCGGCGGGAGTTCAAGGCGGCCATCCAGTTCATCACCCACGACCTCGGCGTGATCGCGGGCATGGCCGACGACGTCGCCGTGATGTACCTCGGGCGGATCGTGGAGGCGGCGCCGGTCCGCGAAATCTTCCATACGCCGAAGCACCCGTACACTCAAGGGTTGATGCGATCCATTCCGTCGCTCACGCGGAGCAAGGAACGACTTGTGCCGATCGAAGGCGTCGTCCCGGATCCGCGCGACGCGCCGGCGGGGTGCGGCTTCGAGCCACGCTGTCCTCACAGCATGGAGATGTGCAAGACGACGATGCCGCCGCTCTTGGACGTCGGGCCGCAGCACACGGCGGCATGCTGGCTGTATCAACCGGACAGAGCCTTGATTCGGCGCACAATCCGCGAATGGGAGTGATGACCGTGCCCACGACCGATACGGTACTGCTCGAAGTCAAAGGGCTGACCAAGCACTTTCCGGTGCGCCAGAAGGCGTTCCGTCACAGGTAGGGCATGGTGAGGGCCGTCGACGGGATCGACATGCGGATCCTCGAGGGGGAGACGCTCGGTCTTGTCGGGGAGAGCGGCTGCGGCAAGACGACGGCCGGCCGTTCGATCCTTCGTCTCGTGGAACCGACGAAAGGCGAGATTGTGTTCCGCAGCCGGAGGATGGCACGGAGCGCGGACGAGGGTCCCCAAGCGGTTGACGTCGTGAGGGCGTCGCACGGCGAGATGAAGCTCTTGCGCCGCGACATGCAGATCATCTTCCAGGACCCGTACTCGTCGCTCAATCCGCGAATGACGGTCGGATCGATCATCGGCGAGCCGCTGCTGGTACCCCACATGGGACGCACCAACGAGAGAAATGATCGCGTTCGCGACGTCCTCGCCGCCGTGGGCCTCAAGCCGGAGCACATGAAGCGGTACCCGCACGAGTTCTCCGGCGGCCAGCGCCAGCGGATCGGGATCGCGCGCGCCCTCGTGCTGGAGCCGCAACTCATCGTCTGCGACGAACCCGTGTCGGCGCTCGACGTGTCGATCCAGGCGCAGGTGCTGAACCTGCTCGAGAACTTGCAGCACGAGTTCGGACTCACGTACCTGTTCGTTGCCCACAACCTGTCGGTGGTCAAGCACATCAGCAATCGCGTCGCGGTGATGTACCTCGGAAGGATCGTCGAGCTCGCGTCCACGGAGCGACTGTTCGCGGAGCCGAAGCACCCGTACACGGAGGCCCTGGTGTCTGCCGTGCCCGTCCCCGAGCCGGATTACACCGTGAAACGAATGATCCTCGAGGGCGACGTGCCGAGCCCGGTGAATCCGCCGAGCGGCTGTCACTTCCACCCGCGGTGCCGCTACGCAGTCGACGTCTGCAAGACCGACGCGCCGCTGTATCGCGACCTCGGCGACGAGCACTTCGTCGCCTGTCACCGCGCCGACGAACTGAACCTCCAGCCGATTCGAGGGGCGCACGCAGACTCGACTGCGGGAGGACCCTCATGAGCGGCTTGATGCGCTACGCTCTCCAACGGCTGTTGCTCAC
>CAIOSS010001138.1 GCA_903860995.1 uncultured delta proteobacterium
CGACGCCCTCCGCGAACTCGCCTGAGCGCTCCCCCCCCCCGGGACGACGAGCGGAGGTCTACGGACAAAATGCCTCACGCAATCGTCCGACCATCTGGCGATTTTTGCGGTCCCGGGAGGGCCACGCCCCAATCCATGATTGCCTACGCAGTGGGCGTTCGCGATCGTGACACCCCGTGGAACGGAACTCGCATTCCACCGGCCGTGTGGCAATTAGTCACCCAACGACCGTGCCACCCACTGCCATGCCGAAGCGACGACAGTATCGCCGACCGATCGCGGCCGAGCACCGCCCGGCCCCTGGTGCCCCCGTGGTGGAGCGCAAATTACCCTGGAAGCTCGTCGGCGCGCTGAGCGCCCTCGCGCTCATCGCCGTCGTGGCGTTCGCGCGCGGCGGCTCGCGGCCCTGGTCCCGCCCGTCGGCCCTGGCCGATTCCGCGCCCCGGCTCCGCCCCGACGACCTCATCATCGAGCCCCACACGGTGCGCCTCCCGGAGGAGTACATCACCATCCGCGACTGGACGATCCCGCGTCGCTGGACACTTCCCCGGTACACCCGCGAGACGGCCCTGGCGCTGCTCCGTGACTTCCCGGGCGCGGCCGAGGCCCTCCAGTGCGACGCCTCGGGCTGCTCCCTCCGGCCGACCGTCGAGGGCGTGGCGGCCCTCTCCCCCGAGGCCCGTAGCCGTCTGTACAGCGTGCTCGCCGACATCCCCGGCAACCCCCAGGCGGACGACGCCTTCCACCGGCCGCCCGAGCGCGGGCCCTTCAGCGCCATCCC
Source organism: uncultured delta proteobacterium (assembly GCA_903860995.1). Classification (GTDB taxonomy): domain Bacteria; phylum Myxococcota_A; class Polyangia; order Polyangiales; genus SCUS01. Next base: position 782 of record CAIOSS010001138.1, read on the forward strand.
CTCGTTGCCGCCCGGCGCGGGCCGCTGGCTCGACGCCCTCACCTGGAGCCAGAACGGCACCCCGACCTACTCCGACCTTGGGACGGTCTGCGCCCACCTCGCGGGCCGCGAGGAGTGCAACAACTTCGTGCGCACGATGCTGAGCCGCCCGAGCCACGCGGTGAACATCCGCGTCCGCGAGCCGGGGAGCATCGAGCGCGCGCTGGCGGAGTTCGGCCCCGCCCGACGCCCGGCGGCGGCCGCCACCCTGCGCGCGGCGGCGGCCTCCGGCGCGAGCACGGTCGCCCTCGCCACCCTGCTCCCGCCGTGGGCCCGGCAGCGCCTCGACACCTTCCCCACCCGCGAGGAAGACTGGACCAACTGCTTCTGGACGGCCCTGCGCTTCGTCGACCAGGCCCCGGGGCCCGTCACCGACGACGCCGCGCTCGAGGCCGGGCTGCTGGGATTCTTCGAGCGCGTCACGGGCCCTCACTACTTCGGGGACGTCATGGTCCTGCGCGACCAGCACGAGCGCGCCATCCACGCCGCGAGCGTCCTGGTCGCGGGCTACGTCTTCACCAAGAACGGCTCCGGGCACCTCCAGGCGTGGCGCATCGTCCCCACCGTCGACGTGACCGCCGACTTCCCCGACACCGTCGTGGTCGAGTACTGGCGCGTGCGCGGCCCCGCCGCCCGGTAGCGCCTCGCCGTCGCATCCGACCACGCCGATCACTCTGGTACGGTGGCGGTCCATGGCCGCCGTGAAGCCGCTCCTGGCCGTCGCCCTCCTCGCCGCGTTCGCCGTCGGCTGCTCGACGGGCCTCTCCGTTGTCGGCGGCGCCGTCGACGCCGGTCCGCCCGGGGACGTCACCCTCGACGCCACCGTCCCAGACAAGCCCGACGTCTCCGTCATGGACGCCCCCGCCGACGCCCCCGCCCTGGACGGCGACGCGCCCGCGCCGGACGGCGACGCGCCCGACCGCTGCGCCGCCAACCCCGACTGCGCGGGCGACCCGGGCGGACCGGTCTGCGACGCCACCACCGGCCGCTGCGTGGCGTGCACCGCCGCGAGCGACCTGTGCCCCGACGGGCGCTACTGCGACGACGCCAGCCGCACCTGTCTTCGTCTGCGTGCGGTGAACGGCGCGGGTCAGATGGGCCCGAGGTTCATCGCCACCCAGCCGTCGCGGATGGGCTCTCCGTCGGGGTCGAGCAGCTCGTCGCCCGCGCTCACCACCACCACCACCAGCTTCGCCACGCCCTCCAGGGCGTCGACCCGCGCCGACCACTCGCCCGTCGAGATGAGCTCCGAGTCCACCGTGCCGAGCAGCCGGCCGGCGCGGTCGAGGCGCAGCACCGAGGCCATCCAGCGGTGGTACGGCGACGCGTGCACCCACACGCCCACCGCGGGGCGCAGCGGCGCGTCGCCCAGGTCGAGCGCCATCGCGGCGTGACCCGTCGGCGCGACGCCCGTCACCGTCGCCCAGGCGGGCAGCGCGACCCAGGGCACCGTGCGCGCGGGCGCCGCGACCAGCGACGGATCGCCCACCATGCGGGCGCCCGCCGTCGCCACGAGCGAGCCCCAGAAGCCCCGGGGCTCGTGGCGGGTCACCCGCCGTAGCACCTCCATCACGTCGGGCTCGTCCCAGAAGCGCGGCGACCCGGGCGGGGTGCGCTGCACCGGGGCTTCGAGCAACCCGCGCAGGAAGCTGCCGCGGTCGTCGTCCCAGCGCTCGGCCATCGCGTCGAGCACCACCGCCGCCCCGCGGTGCGCCGCCGGCGAGCGCGCGTCGTCCGACCACCACGCCCGCGTCGGCTCGCGCTGGAACGCCCGCACGTCGTCGGGGTCGAGCTCGCCGCCCGTGGCCCGCCGCGCGAGGCTCGCGCCCATCGCCCGCACGAAGCCGATGGGGTGGTCGGCCTTCGCGCCGTAGATGCACGCCTCCGCGATGACCTGCGCCACCGCGCGCCGCCGCGCCACCGGGTCGGCGATGACGCCCACACACCCGAAGGCCGTCGCCCGGTCCCACAGCCCCGTGGAGGAGAGCGCGTCCACCACCGCGGGGCCAGGCCCGGCCTGCGCGCCCAGGTAGAGGTCGAAGGAGCCCGAACCACCGCGGTCGCCATCCGGCAGCGGCAGCGCGATGCCCGTCCGCCGCTCCAGCGCGTCCATCACCGCCTCCGCGTCGGCGAGCACGGCTTCCGCGTCCTCCGCGCTCACGCCCGCCATCACGTGCACGTCCACGGGCGCGCGCCACGAGCGCAGCACGCCCACCTCCCCGGTCGGGCGCACGCCGTCCACCGGGATGGGCTGACCCCACGCGCGCTCCGGCCAGCGGGGAGTCTCCCGCGGGGACTGCGACGCCGCCGCGCGGGGACAGAGGGCGAGCGCGAGCGCCAGCGCGGTGCGAGGGAGGACCATCACGGGTGAGTGTGCCAGCGGGGTCGGAGGTTCCAAGGTATTTGCGGGCTTCGCGGGCGGTGTGCGATCGTCCCGGCCCGATGGCAACCCGACTGCACCCCCTCGCGAGCGCCGTGACGGTGGACCTCTCCCACGGCCGCATCGAGCTCAAGACCCCGTCGCTCGCTCGCGCCGTGGCGGTGCCCGCGACCTGGCTCGCCCGCGCCATCGCGGCCCTCGGGGAAGGGGTAGACCCCCTCGCGAAGTCCCTCGCGGAGAGCGTCGCCAAGGACGCGGTGATGATCCTCGACGGCACCGCCGACCCGACGCCCGAAGAGGTCGCGTACAGCATCGCCCTCGCCCTCGGCCAGCGGGGCTTCGGCACCTGCGGCTTCGAGCGCTTCGGCGACGCCCTCACCCTCCTCTGGAACTTCCCCCCCGCCACCGACGCCAGCTTCCACCGCTTCGCCACCGCCCTGGTCGCGAAGGTCGTCAGCGACGTCACCGGCGTGCAGACCCACGCCGCGGTGCTCTCCACCCACGCCGAGGGCCTCACCCTCTTCCTCGGCGCCGACCCCGCGTGCGCCCTCGTCCGCGAGCGCGCCGCCCGCGGCGACGCCGGACCGCAGATCCTCGCGACCCTCCTGGGAGGTGCCTCCGCATGAGCTCCGACGTCATCGCCCGCCTCGAGTCCCTCCTCGGTCGCGTCATCGCCCGCCGCGCCGTCCCCCGCCTCGTCCCTGCGCCCCCCGTCGCCCCGCCCGTGGTCGCCAGCTCCCCGGCGCCGCGGGCCATCACCCCGGAGCCCCCGAGGCCCGAGGCCCGCGTCGAGGCCCGCCGGCCCGAAGGCCCCGCCGCCGCCCCCGAGGCGCCGCCGGTCGTCATCTACGCCGCCCCCGAGGCCCCGGCCCCGGTCGTCATCGAGGCCGTCGTCGAGGCGCCCGAGGCCGTCGTCGAAGCCGCCCCCGTTGTCGCCGCGGCGCCCGTCGCCGAGGCCCCGAAGCCCGTGGTCATCGAGCCCCGGGTGGAGGAGCCCGTCGTCGAGGCCCCGAAGACCTCCCTCCCGCTGCCCGGCCCGGCGAAGATCTCCCGCGCCGACGATCGCATCGCGGCCTCCTTCGCCGCGGGCGCCTCGGTCTCCCCGGGCCTCGGCGACGACGAGGCCGACCACGTCGAGACCCTCGCCTTCCGCGTCGGCCGCGCGCTCCCGAAGCCCGGCCAGGTGCCCGCGCCGCCGCTGCCCGTCACCACCCGCGACGAGCCCGGCGAGCGCCGCTCCGAGCGCTTCACGGCGTCCCTGCCCTCGGCGCCCATCGCCGCGCAGGTCGCCGATGCCGCCGCGCGCCCGGCGCCCGCGTCGCTGCGCTCGCTCCTCCAACGCTCCGTCGCGCTCCGCCCGCGAGGGTGACGGGCGCCGCGCCGCGCACCACCCGGTCACCCGATGTCCGACCCGCCTGACACCGACCCGGCTGCCCTCCGCGCCTCGACGGCGGAGGCCGGGCGCACCTTCGGGCGCTACCTGCTCCTCGGCACCATCGCCCGCGGCGGCATGGGGGAGATCCACCTCGCGCTCGCGGGCTCCATCGCGCACGCCCAGAAGCTCTGCGTGGTGAAGACCATCCGCGCGGAGTTCACCGGGGAGGACAACCTGGTGGCGCGCTTCCTCGACGAGGGCCGGGTGCTCTGCGCGCTGCAGCACCCGAACATCGGCCAGGTGATCGAGGTCGCCATCGAGCAGGGCGTCCCCTTCCTCGCGATGGAGTACGTCGGCGGCACCGACCTCGCCGAGGTCATCGACGCCGGACGCAGCGGGCGGAGGTACCCCCCCCTCGATGTGGTGCTCTCCTGCCTCGCGGGCGTGCTCGACGGCATGGCCTACGCGCACCGCGCGACGGGCCTCGACGGCGCGGCCTTCCACCTCGTGCACCGCGACCTCTCCCCCGAGAACATGCGCGCCTCCTGGGACGGCGACGTGAAGGTGCTCGACTTCGGCACCGCCGTCGCCGTCGGACGCAGCGCCCAGACCGTCCACGGCGACATCTTCGGCAAGCCCGGGTACATGTCCCCCGAGCAGGCGCGCCGCGAGCCCCTCGACCCGCGCACCGACCTCTACGCCATCGGCGTCGTGGCCTGGGAGCTGCTCACGCTCCGCGACTGGATGACCCTCGACGTCGTCCCGCACCTCCAGGCGCTCTCCGACGGCGCCCTCCGCCCCGCGGCGCCCTCCACCTTCCGCGACGACGCGCCCGCCAGCCTCGACCGCTGGGTCGCCACGATGACCGCGCACGACCCCGACCAGCGCTTCGCCGACGCCGTCACCGCCCGCCGCGCCCTGCTCGACCTCGCCCAGGCCGCGGGGCTGCGCGTCGACCGCGAGGTGATCGCCGACGGGCTGCGCGCGCTGCTCCCCGGCGCCCAGGAGGCCGAGTCCGCGCGCAACCGACGGTGGATCGCCGAGGCCCACGCGCACCGCGGCACCACCGGCGACCCGCCGCGCCTGCGCCGACAGGTGAACACCGAGCCCCTCGCGCCGCGCGACCCGACGGTGCTCCCCGGGACGCCCTACCGCCTCGGCGCGCGCATCGGCGCCGGCGGCATGGGGGAGGTGTTCGCCGCCGAGCACGTCGACCTCGGGCGCCCGGTGGCGGTCAAGGTGCTGTCCCCCGCGCTCTCCTCCGACGCCTCGCTGGTGCAGCGCTTTCGCCTGGAGGCGCGGGCCATCGCGGCGCTCTCGCACCCCAACCTCGTGCAGGTGTACGACCTCGGCACCACCGACGACGGCCGCATCTACTTCGCCATGGAGCGCCTCCGCGGCGAGTCGCTGCGCGGGCGCCTGGAGCGCGCGAAGGCGACCGGGCGCGGCCGTCTGCCCCCCGCGGAGTGCGTGCGCATCGGCGTGGCCGTCGCCCGCGCCCTCGCCGCCGCGCACGCCGTCGGCGTGGTGCACCGCGACATCAAGCCCGAGAACATCTTCCTCACCGAAGACGGCGCCGTGAAGGTGCTCGACTTCGGGGTGGCGAAGACCTCCAACGCGGAGATCCTCGGGGGCAGCGACGGCAACGTCACCCGCGCGGGCGAGCTCTTCGGGTCGCCGGCGTACATGGCCCCGGAGCAGGCCCGCGGCCGGGAGGTCGACGCGCGCACCGACCTCTACGCCCTCGGCGCCGTGCTCTACGAGTGCGCCACGGGCACCCAGCTCTTCCAGGACGCCTCGATGGTCGAGCTCCTCGCGCGCCACATGGCCCAGGAGCCCGACCCCCCGCGCCGCCGCTGCCCCGAGGCCGACATCCCGCCCGGCCTCGAGGCCATCATCCTCCGCTGCCTCTCCAAACACCCGTCGGGCCGCTTCGACACCGCCGTCGCCCTCGCCGACGCCCTCGGCCGCCCCCGCGCCGACGCCCCCGCGCCCGACGAGACCGTACCCGACACCGTCACCATGGCCGCCACCGCCCTCCTGCGACCGCCGCCGCCGCCGCCATCCCCCGCCCGCCCGCGCCGGTCGTGGGTCGTCGCCGCGCTCGCCCTGGCCGGCGCCGTCGCCGTCGCGGCCATCACGCTTACCCTGCGAGGTAATCCTCCCCCCGCTGCAGCGCCGCCGCCCCCCGTCGTACCCGCGCCCCTTGCGCCCCTTGCGCCCCTTGCGCCCCTTGCGGTTCTCCCCGCACCCGTCGCCGTCGCCGCACCCGTCGCCGCACCCGTCGCCGCACCCGTCGCCGCACCCGTCGCCGCACCCGTCGCCGCACCCGTCGCCCCCGCGCGGCGCAGCGCAACCAGCCCGCTCTCCCTCGCGCAGCAGTCCTTCGCCGCGGGGCGCTACCAGGACACCATCGCCCACGCCAGCGACGCCGTCGCGCAGGGCGGCCGCGGCGCCCTCGACGCCCGGGTGCTCATCGGCAAGGCCCGCAACGCCATGGGCCAGCGCGTCGAGGCGGTGCGCGCGCTGCGCATGGTGCTGGAGCGCGACCCGGGCCACCGCGGCGCCCGCCAGGCCCTCGCGGCGATGGGCGAGAGCGTCGCCCCGTGAGCGCCGACCGCGCCTTCGTCCGCCTCGCCCTCGTCTGCCTCGCGGTGGGCGCGCTGTCGTCCGTGTGGGAGTTCGTCGCGCTCCAGCCGCCGTCGTCGCCGTGGCACCTCGCGGGCTACCCCGTCGCGGTCGCGCGGCTCTCCATGCACGCCTTCGTCACCGGCCTGGTCACCCTCGCCCTCGCGCCCCCCGCGGCGCGGGCCCGCCGCGCGCTCCTCGCCCTCGCCGCCCTCGGCGCCGCGCTCGCCCTCGGCGCCCACGC
>CAIOSS010001139.1 GCA_903860995.1 uncultured delta proteobacterium
CCCAGGCGGGGGGCGTGCGGAGGTCCCACACCACGCCGACCAGGGAGAGGGCCTTCAGCACGTAGTAGGTCACGTCGATCTCCCACCAGAAGAAGCCGTTGCGGGCGCTCGACTGGTAGTGGTGGTGGTTGTTGTGCCACCCCTCGCCGAAGGTGATGAGCGCCAGGAAGGGGTTGTTGCGCGAGGTGTCGGAGGTCTCGTATCGCCGCGAGCCCCAGACGTGCGCGAGGGAGTTGACGGTGAAGGTCGCGTGCCACATCGCGACGATCGACAGGAAGCCGCCCCAGAAGAGCCACGGCAGGCCGCCGAGGGCGAGCATCGTGGCGCAGAGCACCACCGGGCCGAGGGCCCAGTGCTCGTTGAGGAAGGTGAGCTCGGGGTACCGCGAGAACTCCTTCCGCTGCGCAGGGGAGGTCTCCATGTACTTGGGCGCCAGGAACCACAGCGCGTGCGACCAGAAGAAGCCCCGCCGCGGCGAGTGGATGTCCTCGGGGGCGTCTGAGACCTTGTGGTGGTGCCGGTGGTGCCCGGACCACCAGAGCACGCCCTTCTGTGAGGTGAGCGTCCCGAGGGCGGCCAGCACGAACTGGAACACCCGGCCGGTCTTGAAGCTCCGATGGGAGAAATAACGGTGGTAGCCCGCCATGATGCCGAAGCTGCCGAGGCAGTAGGCGACGAGGAAGGCGCCCACGTTGCTCCAGCGGAAGGGCACGAAGAAGACGCCCAGCGCGAGCACGTGGAGAAGCCAGAACGGGATCGATGCCCCGTCGAGACTCAGCTGTTCGTCAGGGCCCCGGGCATACGGATCGTTGGGTTTTTCCACGGGACATAGGTCGCCGCTGCGCCCCGGGCGTCAAGCACGGCCATGGTGGATAGTGAGAATTCGTCTGCGACCCTTTAGGGGGTCACACGGGGCGGGCGTTCAGCGCGGGATCTTCTTGGCGTCCTCGACGAACTTCGCCAGCCCGGAGTCGGTGAGCGGGTGCTTCGCGAGCTGCTCGATGACCTTGTAGGGGATGGTGCAGACGTCCGCGCCGAGCAGGGCGGCCTGGGAGACGTGGATGGGGTGGCGCACCGAGGCGACCAGCACCTGCGTGCGGAAATCGTAGTTCTGATAGATGGTGACGATGTCGCCGATGAGGTCCATCCCGTTCTCGGAGATGTCGTCGAGGCGGCCGACGAAGGGCGAGATGTACGTGGCGCCGGCCTTGGCCGCGAGCAGCGCCTGGTTGGCCGAGAAGCAGAGCGTCACGTTGGTCTTGATGCCCTGCGACGTGCAGGCCTTCGTGGCGCGCAGCCCGTCGAGGGTGAGCGGGAGCTTCACCACGACGTTCTTGTGCACCTTCGCCCAGTCGAGGGCCTCGGCCATCATCCCGTCGTAGTCGACGCTGAGCACCTCGGCGGAGATGGGGCCGTCGACGATCTCGCAGATCTCCCGCACCACGTCGAGGTACTTGCGCCCGCTCTTGGCGACCAGCGAGGGGTTGGTGGTCACGCCGTCGATGACGCCCATCGCCGCCGCGTCGCGGATCTCCTTCAGGTCAGCCGTGTCGATGAAGAACTTCATGGCAATCGCTCCTTCTCCGGCGCACCGCCCAGCGTGGTGGCTCCGCGCGGCGGAGTGTCACGAAAGGCCTTCGCGGTGCAAGTCAGGGCACGCGCTTGAGCCGGCCGCGGCGCGCGTCGAAGACCACCACGCCGACGCTGCCGAGGAAGCCGACGAAGCCCCCGAGCGCCGCGCCCAGCCAGAGGGCGTAGGGGCGCACGTTCTCCATCAGCCACTCGAACACCGGCCGCGGCACGTACCAGGGCGGCGCCACCGTGGCGAGCAGCAGGTGCAGCGCCAGGGCGCCGACGCCCATCAGCGCGGCGGTGAGCACGAGGCACTTGAGGGCGGTGTAGCTCCAGCCGCGGCGCCATGAGGGGGACGGCTCGGGGGTCGTTGCTTCCATAGGGCGTGGAGGATACCTCCCGTGACGCTCGGGAGCCCGCGGCGCGGCGCGGCTTGACCCGCCCACGGTGCGACCGCTAGAAACCGTGTACCACCAGTCCCCGACCGACCCGACGACAGGAGCGCACGAGCCATGAACCGCACCGACACCCGCGAAGCCCGCGAGACCACCACGGCCCGCCCCCAGGACAACGCCCGCACGGCGCGTCGCCCGTGGCAGCGCCCGGACTTCGTCGAGACCTCCGCCTGCGCCGAGATCGGCGCCTACGCCTTCCAGGCGAAGTGATCGCGCCTACGCCCCGCCGCCCAGCGCTCGCCCCGCCGCTCCCCCTGCCATGCCCCTGACCGTCATCGTCCTCGGCTCCGCCGCCGGCGGGGGCCTCCCCCAATGGAACTGCAACTGCCCCCAGTGCGCCGCCGCCCGCGCGGGCGACCCGATGGTTCCGCCGCGCAGCCAGTCGTCCATCGCCGTCTCCGCCGATGGTGAGCGCTGGCTGCTCTGCAACGCCTCGCCGGACGTCCGCACGCAGCTCGCGCACACGCCCGCCCTGCACCCGCGCGCCCTGCGGCACAGCCCCGTCGCCGCGGTCGCGCTCACCAACGCCGACATCGACCACGCCACCGGGTTGCTCATCCTGCGCGAGGGCGGCGCGCCGCCCGTGTACTGCACCGCCCGCGTCGAGCTCGCCCTCACCGTCGGGCTGCGGGTGCTCCCGGCGCTCGCGTCCTACGGCGAGGTGAGCGCCCGCCGCGTCGAGCCGGGCGCCGACGAGCCGGTGGTCATCCGCGACCGCGCGGGCGCCGACATCGGCGTGCGCCTGCGGGCTTTTACCGTAGCGAGTAAACCGCCGCCGTACATGCTCCCGCACCTGACGGCGGACGAGGCCGCCGACCTGCACGCGGGCGACACCGTGGGCCTCGAGCTGAGCTCCGCCGACGGCGGAGCGCCGCTGGTGTACGTGCCGGGGGTGCGCGAGCTCGATGAGGCGCTGCGCGCGCGGCTCTCGGCGGCGGCGCTGGTGCTCATCGACGGCACCTGCTTCACCGACGACGAGCTGGTGGCGAGCGGGGCGTCGCAGAAGACCGCGCGGATGATGGGCCACGCGCCGCTCACCGGGGAGGGCGGGATGCTGGCCTTCCTGGAGACGGTGACGGGCCCGCGGGTGGCCCTGGTGCACATCAACAACAGCAACCCCGTGCTGCGCGCCGACAGCCAGGCCCGGTGGCAGATCGAGGCGCGCGGCGTCGCCGTGGCGGGCGACGGCGACACCTTCGTCGTCGGTTAGCGGTACACGCCCAGGGCGGCCATCGAGCGGTCGTGGGCCCTCGACAGGATCGGCAGGGCCACGGCGGCGCCGACGAGGGCCAGGAGCATGTCCCACTGGGCGTCCCAGACGTCGCCCTGCGAGCCCAGGAAGGCCGTGCCGGTGTCGCCCGCGACGACCAGGGTGGTCCACCACTCGACGAGCTCCCAGAAGGCGCCGATGGCGAGCACGACCGAGAGCAGGAGGAAGGTGAGCCAGCCGCCGCGCTGCAAGGGCGTGCGTCGGAGCAGCACCTCCCGGATGGTGAGCACCGGGAAGAAGCCCAGCGCGAGGTGCCCGACGCGGTCGTAGTGGTTGCGCTGGAGGTGGAAGGCCTCGCGGGCCCAGTTGCCCAGCGGGGTCAGCGCGTAGGTGTACACGCCGCCGTAGATGAGGATGAGCACGTGGAGGAAGATCCCGACCGCGACGAGGCGGGAGACCGGGAGGCGCCTCCAGCAGGCCGCGAGCACGGCGATGTACGCGAGGCCGGGGACCACCTCGAGGCTCCAGCTGACGCGCCCGGCGGGCGGGGCCCAGGCCGTGGCAATACACACCACGGTAAGAATCGCGCTGAGGACGAGGTGCGTGCGGCCGAGGGTGGCGGTGCCCGTGACCGGGAGGGGGCGGGTCCAGTCGAGGGCGTCGCTCATGGGCGGCGACGACAGCACATCAGAGGGCGGTGCGCACGTCCCACAGCTCGGGGAAGAGCTTGGTCTGGAGCATCGACTGGAGGTAGCCGACGCCCTGTGTTCCGCCGGTGCCGCGCTTGAATCCGATGATGCGCTCGACGGTGGTGACGTGGCGGAAGCGCCAGACGCGGAAGCTGTCCTCCATGTCGACGAGCTTCTCGGCGAGCTCGTAGAGTTCCCAGTAGGACTTCGGGTCGCGGTAGACGGCCATCCACGCGCGCTCGACGGCGTCGTTGCGGGTGTAGGGCTGGCGCCAGTCGCGCTCGACCTGCTCGGGGGGGAGCTCGAAGCCGCGGCGCACGAGCAGCCGCAGGGCCTCGTCGTAGAGGGACGGCGCGACGAGCTCGGCCTCGACGGCGCGCGCCCGCTCGGGGTGGTGGGCGTGCGGGCGCAGCATCACGGGGTTCTTGTTGCCGAGGATGAACTCGATCATCCGGTACTGGTGGCTCTGGAAGCCCGACGACTTGCCGAGCTTGTCGCGGAAGGTGAGGTACTCCGACGGGGTGAGGGTCGCGAGCACGTCCCAGGCTTGCACCTGGAGCGCGAAGATGTGCGACACCCGCGCGAGCATCTTGAAGGCGGGGGAGAGCTCGTCGCGGGCGATGCTGTCCCGCGCGGCGCGCAGCTCATGGAGCATGAGCTTCATCCAGAGCTCGGTGGTCTGGTGCTGCACGATGAAGAGCATCTCGTCGTGCGCGTCGGAGACCGGGTGCTGCGCCGTGAGGAGGGCGTCGAGCCCGAGGTACTCGCCGTAGGACATCTCCCCGGCCAGGTCGAGGTGCGCGCCGGGCGGAACCCGCGCGTTGGAATCGTTGGGGTCGCTCACGCCGCGGAGACTACTGCACGGCGGGCTCATGGTGGGGGTTTGGGGCGCGGGAGGATGGAGGGATGGAGGGATCACCCGACGGGACCACTGGCGGTCCGCGGGTGTCGGGACCACGAAGCTCAGGGCGAAGCGGTCGATCCATCGCCCCACGAGGCCCCATGCGCGCACCCACGAGACCGATGAGATCGTCCCCGCTGGCGCTCGTCGCGCTCGCCCTGGCCGCGTGCAGCTCGGACCCTGACCCGGGAGGAGCGCCCGCCGATGGCGCGGTCGATGTTCCGCTCGTGGACGGCGGTAGCGTCATCGACACCGGCACCCCGCGCGACACCGGCACCGACCGTGGCGCCCCGCGCGACATCGCCGCATCCGACACGGGCCCCGCGACCGACACGGGCCCCGCGATCGACATGGGCGAGGCCCCCGACGTGGGCGAGGCCCCCGACGTGGGCGAGGCCTCCGACGTCGTCACCGAAGACGTGGGCGCCGTCGTCGATGCCGAGGCCGCGATCGACGTGGTCACCGTAACCGACACGGGCGCCCGCCCAGACGTCCCGGTGGTGGTCGACACGGGACCCGACGCGCCGCCCCGCATCGACGCGGGTCCCGCCCCGGTAGACGCCGGGGTGGTGCCCACGGTGACGGGTCTGCCGCGCATCGACGCGGCGCTCAAGGCGACCCTGCGGGAGGTGTTCGCGCGGGGTCAGACCGCGGGTCTGCGGGCCAACGTGTTCGCGAAGCTGGGCGACAGCATCACCTCGTCGGAGAGCTTCCTCGCGGACTTCGGCCCGACGGCCGGGCCCAGCTTCAACCTCGGGGCGCACACGGCGCTCGACCCCACGCGCGTGTTCTTCGGCGCCACGCTCGTGACCGACCGCCACTCCAGCTTCGACCGCGAGAGCGTCGCCGCGCTCACCGGGTGGACCACCGCGGACGCCCTCATCGGCGACGGCATGATCATCCGCCAGGAGATCGCCGCGCTGCGCCCGGCCATCGCGATCGTGATGCTCGGCAGCGCCGACGTCGAGGTGACCGAGCTCGGCGCCTACCGCAGCAACCTCACGCGCATCGGCCAGCTCCTCCTCGCGGGCGGCACCATCCCGGTGCTGAGCACCATCCCCGACCGCACCGACAACGCCTCCAACACGGCGCGCTTCCCAGCGTTCAACACGGTCATCCGCGAGGTCGCCGCGGCGCTGCGGGTGCCCCTCCAGGACTACGCCCTCGCCCTCGCCCCGCTGCCCCGGCACGGCGTCAGCGACGACGGCGTGCACCCGAGCGTCTACCGCTCGCCCGCCGGGAGAAACGAGTCGGCGTACTTCACCGCCGCGGCCCTCGGCTTCGGCTACAACGTCCGCAACCTGCTCGCGCTCGCCACGCTAGCCCACGTGCGCGCGGTGGTCTTCGCCGACGGCGCGCCCGACCCCTGAGCGTCGCGCGCCTCTACTTCACGGCCAGCAGCAGGTCCGCCGCCACCGCCAGGAAGAACACCACCCACAGCCCGATGGCGATGCGCCAGCGCACCGTGTGCCTGCGCTTGAGCTCGTCCATCCCCTGCTGGCGCTTCGCGTCCTGGGCGCGCCACATCTGGTCCTGCTGGGTCATCATCCCGCGCAGCTGCTCGGCCTGGGTCCAGGCGTCCTGCTGCGCCCGCTCCATCTCGCCGCGGTGCGCCTCCTGCGCGTCCCGCAGCGCCTTCTCCATCGACTGCTGCGACTGCGCCGCGCGCGACTGCGTGTCTTGCAGCGCCCGCTGGCTCTGCTCCAGCTGCGCCTGCGTGTCCTTCAGCGCCGCGGCGGTCTCGCGCGCCGCCCGGTCGGCCTTCTCGCGATCGGCCTTCTCGCGGGCGGCCTTCTCCTGCTTGCCCCGCTCGGCGGCCTCGCGCTCGCTCTGCGCCTGCTGGAGCCGCGCCTCGCGCTCCAGGCGCTCGCGCTCCTGGAGGTTCCACGCCTCCCAGGCGGCGCGCTCGGCGGCGTCCTTCTCGGCCTGCTCCAGCTGCGCCTGCACCAGCGGGCGCAGCGTGGAGGGGCCCTCCATCAGCAGCCACCACGGCTCGATGCGGCCCTGCGCCGCGGCGGTGTCGGGCGCGAAGCCGATGAGCGCGCGGATGGCTGGCACCCGACCGACCAGGGAGAGCGGCAGCGCGAAGGCCTCGCGGTCGCCGCACTGCGGGCACTCGGTGGTCTGCCGACCCTGGGTGAGCACCCGCACGATGAGAGGGTTGCCGCAGCGCAGGCACGGCGGCGCGCCCGGACCCACCCGCAGCCGCAGCGGCGACTGCATCGGGAGGCGCTCGCTCGGGAGGCTGGCGCAGGGCACCGAGAGGCCCACGTCGGCGAAGGGGTTGTAGACCCCGAGGTGCTCGTTTTGCCGGTAGAAATCGGGGTGCCCGAGGTCGACGACGGCGTGCGCGAGGTGCACCGCCTCGTCCCACCAGGCGGGCTCGACGGCCGCGGGCTGATGGCACGACGGGCAGTGCGCGCCGGACTCGACGGCCTCGGGGCCCGGCGAGAACTCGACGCCGCAGTGGGGGCACGGGAGCACCATCTCCAGCCGGGCCCACGGGCGGCCCGGGAGGAGGGGCTGCACCATGTGGCCGCGGACCCCCATGGGCTCGTTGCAGATGGCGCAGCGGCTCTGGCCGTTGAGCGCGACGATGCCGCAGCGCACGCAGACGCGCAGCTCGTTGCCCGGCGCCGGGGCGCCGCTCGGGACCGCTGGTTGGACCATCGCCGCCGCGGACGCTACGCCCCAGCGGGCGCGCACCGCAACCTATCGGGAACCCTCGCGCCCGGCGCCGCAACGGGCGCGCGATGCGCTTCCCTCTCCGGCCCGATGCCCCGTACCCTCGGCGCCCCCTCTGCTCGCACGATGAAGTACGGCGTCCGACTCCACGACGATCCCCGCGACCTCGCCACGCTGCGCGCCCTCGCGGACACCCTCCCCACGCTGCGCGCCGCGCCGTGGACCGAGCTCCGCCCCGGCGACCCTGCCCTGCGCGGCACGGTGCTCCACGCGGCCTTCGACGTCGCCCAGGCCCAGCAGCTCCGCGCGCGCGGCCTCGACGTCGTGCGCTACGCCGAGGACGACTTCGGCGCCCTCATCGTCCACCCCTATCGCCCCGCCCGCATCGAGGCACCCGCGCGCTGGGAGTCCTTCCGCACCCGCGCCGCGCCCACGCTCTGGGAGGCCGTCCGTCCGCGCCTCGTCGCGGGCGATCCGCTCGCCGACGAGGCCTGCTTCTGGGCGCCCCGCGACGGCGACGGCGCCCACCGGACCATCGAGCGGCTGCTCGCCCTCGGGCGCGACGACGCCATGGTCACCACCGTCCGCGACGACGCGGGCGAGGCCCTGCTCGTCCAGGTCACCGCCGCGCCGCTGTACCTCCTGATGCGCGCGCGGGAGGAGCCCGCCGAGGCCGTGCGTGCCTACGTCCGCGAGGGCGACGGCGACCTCTGGGTGGCCTTCGGGTACGCGCACCCGCTGGGCGCGCTGGCCACGCGCGCGCTCCGCGAGCAGCGCCGCCGGGCCTTCGTCGACGCCGACGGGCGGTGGCGCTTCGTCGACCCCGACGCCCCCGCGCGGAGCATCTACGACGTGCTCGAGACCCGCTTCGAGGCCCGCGCCGCGGAGTGGACCGGCGCGCCCGCCACGGAGCGCTTCCGGATCACCCTGCGCCTCGCGCCCGCCGCCCCCGCCGACCCGGAGCTGTGGGTGCTCGACGCGGCGCAGTTCCTGGCGCTGGAGCCGCTGGTGGAGTCGCTGCCCGACGCCGAGCTCGCGCGCTTTACCATCTCCCGTAACACCGGCCCCGACGGCACCCGCTACGTGCTCCAGGAGCTCGTCCGCCCCAACCTCTCGCGCCTCGGCGTGCGGGTCAGCGACCTCCTCGGCGTGCCCGGGTACGCCCGCACACCTGGGGTCGACAACCTGTACCTCCCGGTGGGTCGCCGGCTCGTCCCCGCGATGCGCCGCGACGAGCTCCGGTCGCTCCTCGGCACCGAGCGGGCGCGCGCGGTGATCATCACCGAGGACTCCGACGGGCCCTGCCTCGTGGCGCTCACCAACCCCGAGGAGTCCACGCTGCGGAGCTGGGTGGAGTACGCTGCGAGCGACCATCGCATGGAGCTCGAGCGCCTCGTCGAGCGGAGCGTCTTCGACTGGCCCGAGCTCAACGTCGAGCGCCCGCCCCCCGCCGCCGAGACCCGGCAGCGCGCCGAGGAGGACGAGGCCCGCCGCCCGCCGCGGGCCCGGAGCCGCGACGCGGAGGTGGAGTCCCCCGACGAGGGCGTGCGCCCGGCCGCGGGGGACGAGTCGGCGGTCACGGCGGCGCTGCGCGAGGCCATGCGCGGATATGAAGCGCGGCTCGCCGAGGGAGGCTGCGAGGACCCTGCGCCGTGGCACGAGCTGGCGCTGTTGAAGCTACAGGCGGGCGACGCCGACGACGCGTGCGCGTGCCTGGAGGCGGCGATCTTCCATGGGGCGCTCGACGTCGATCTGGCGTCCCGGCTGGCGTCGCAGCGGGCGCGCGCGAGCGGGCGCAGCGGGTCGGCCGAGGAGCTGGTGACCCTGGCGACGGCGGAGCGGCTGACGCCCGGCGAGGCGGCGTACCTCGGGGCGCGGGTGCTGGAGCACATCGCGCGCGGCGACGCGCTGGAGCTCAACCTGACGGAGGGCTTCTTCCAGGAGGTGGCGCGGTGCTTCGCGTCGCCCGAGACGCCCGTCTCGCGGCGGCTGGCGTGGTCGGTGCTGCGCGCGGTGCACGGCCGGGCCCGCGACGCGCTGGAGCTCACCCGCGCGAAGGAGCGCCTGCTGGGCGGGGTGAACGACCGCGGGCTGTCGGAGTCCATCGACCTGCCGCGCTTCGTGCGCTTCGCGCTGGCGCTGACGGAGGAAGGGGCCGCGGGGGAGATGGCCCGCTCGCAGGCCGAGCAGCGCCGGGCGATGGAGGACCTCTGGCGCGAGGCCTCGGGGGGAGCGCTGCCGGAGCTCGACCCGCGGAGCGCGTACGTGCGGATGGTCTTCGGGGTGGGGTTCATGCGCATCGGGGCGGCGTCGGCGGCGCGGGACATCGTGGCGCCCGTCGAGGCCGAGATGGCGGTGCACGAGCCGCCCAACCGGGTGATCTTCCAGCTGTACCTCGCGCGGATGGCGCACGAGGCGACGCGGGGCGACGCCGGCGCGTGGGCCCGCGAGGTCGAGACGGCCCTCTCCGCCCTGAAAGACCCGCGGGTGAAGGACCGGGTGGAGTTCCTCCGCAAGCGCAGCGAGTGGCTGCGCTCGGCTGCGCCCACCAGCGCGACCTCGTCGCTGCGGCCGGTGTTCGAGCGCAGCGTGGCGGAGGCCGAGGGCTTCACCAGCGGGGCGCTCATCGCTGGGCGCATGAGCGAGCTGCTCGACGAACGGGTCGATCAGCGGGCGCTCTTCGACTACGAGATCGTGGAGGTCATCGAGCGGCTGCTGCGGGCCGCCCTGCGCAACGGGAGCGACGAGGGCATCGCGGCGGTGCTGGCGGTGGCGACGCCGAAGGTGGCGACGCGGGTGCGCGCGGCGGGGCGGCGGGTGTCGGCGACGGGGGAGTGCATCAAGGTGGCGGCGGCGCTGGGCGACCTCGGCGCGGTCGACGGGCTGTTGGAGACCGTGGCCTCGCTCACCGGCGCCGTGCAGACCCCGAAGGACCTCCTCACGGGCGTGCACCCCTCCCTGGCTGCCCTGCGGCGGCTGGGGGCGGGGGCCTCCGCGCGGCGCTTCCTGGAGGCCCTGGAGCCCGTGGCGACGAGCGCGGCCTCCGGCAGCCTCCCGATGCGCGCTTCGCTGGCCGAGGGGTACCTGCTGTTGAAGGACGACGCCCACGCCACGGAGCTCATCGAGTCGACGGTGGGCGACGCGCTCTCCGCCGAGCTGTCGCACGTCGATCGCTTCGACGCGGGGGTCGCCGCGCTGGCCGCGCTGCGGCACTGGCCGATGGAGCCGCGGGTGGCCTCCGTGCGGCGGCTGTTGCAGGGCCTCGACTGCTTCACCGACGCCTTCACGGCGCGCGACAAGCTGTACGAGACCTACAAGGTGTTGATGCTGGAGCGCATCGTCGACACGGTGGCCGACGACGTGACCTTCGAGAGCGACAAGGTGCGGGGCTACCTGGACGAGGACGAGCAGGCCATTCGCCGGCGCGTCATCGCCGACTGGAGATCAGCATGTGGACGTTGAGGGAGCTGGAGCGGGAGATCGACGCGATCCGCGAGCGCATCAACCGGCACCGGCGGGCGCTGGACGAGTACTTCGTGAAGCGCTCGGAGGAGATCGACCTGGCGACGGTGTGCGCGTGCGCGCAGGAGCCGCTGTTGTTCGTGGGCCCGCCGGGGACGGCGAAGAGTGATCTCGTGGTGAAGTTCGTGGAGAGCCTCGGGCTCGGGGAGAGCGACTACTTCGAGTACATGCTCACGAAGTTCACCGAGCCCAGCGAGATTCTCGGGCCGATCGACATCGACCTGCTGAAGCAGGGGCGCTTCATGCGGCGCACGAAGGGGAAGCTGCCCGAGGCGAAGGTGGCGTTCCTCGACGAGATCTTCAAGAGCAACAGCGCGATCCTGAACACGCTGCTCACCATCGTGAACGAGCGGAAGTTCTATCAGGACGGCGAGGCGCTGCCGGTGGCGCTGCGGATGCTGTTCGCGGCGACCAACGACATCCCCGAGCAGAGCGAGCTCGACGCGCTGGCTGATCGTTTCATCGTGAAGGTGGAGACGCGGCCGGTGAAGGACGACAGCTTCACCGAGCTCATCGACGCGGGGATCATGAACGAGGTCTACAAGGCCACGGAGCAGAAGCCCTGGGCGCGGGGCAGCGCGAGCTTCGAGGACTTCCTGAAGTTCAAGCGCTTCATGGACCTCACGTTTGGCGAAGGCGGGAGCGGCAGCGCCGACCGGGAGCGGTGGTTTCCACGCGAGGTGTTCGCGGAGTTTCGCCGGGTGGTGCGCACGCTGGAGACCGAGGACAAGGTGTTCATCAGCGATCGCAAGCTGGTGAAGCTGTACAAGGTGATCCGCACGCGGGCGTTCTTGTTCCACGGCGGCGCGGTGCGCACGGACGACCTGTCGCTGCTGGGCTATTCGGGCAACCGCCGGCAGGAGCTCGGCGTGGTGCAGGAGAAGGTGAAGGCGCTGCTCAACCTGGGGTGAGTGGGGGTCAGTCCTCGGGGCGCGGCGGCGAGCCGTAGCGCACGCCGACGGAGCCGCCGGGCCGCGTCGGGCGCACGGGGCGGCCGGCGTCGACCGCGGGGGGCGTCGCGGGAACGTCCCCGGGAGGAGGCTCACCGGCGTCGGCGGGGGTAGGCGCACCGGCGTCCGCGGGCTCGGTCATGGGGGCGGGCGCGCCGTAGATGGCCATCGGGGCCCCTGGGTCTTGCGGGCCCGTGGTGGGGGTGACGGGCGCGGGCTCGGTGGTCGCGACGGGGGTGGCCTGCGGCGACGGGTCCTGGGTGGAGGCGCAGCCGAGGGCGAGGGAGGTGGCGAAGGTGAAGGCCGCGGCGCGGCTGAGGGTGGTGGTCGACGCGGGCACCACCGACGCAGGGGCGATGGCGATCGCCGCGGCGCAGAAGGGGCAGCGGGACGAGTCGCTGCGCACGTGGCGCTGACACGCGGGGCAAGGGGCGAGGGGGGAGTGGCTCATGGTGGAGCGCGATGCGACGGCGGGAGGGGGGCGGGTGTCAAGGCGCTCGGAGGGGCAGTGGCGTTTGGGGTACGACCGGGGATCGGTCGATGAGGGCTCACACCTTCTCGCGGGTGACCTTCCCGAGCAGGCCCTGCGGGCGCACGAGCAGCACCAGCACCAGGATGGAGAACACGATCGCGGGCGCGAAGGAGCTCGACAGGTAGGCCGACGAGAGCTGCTCGACGAGGCCGATGAGCAATCCCCCGAGCATGGCGCCGGGGATGTTGCCGATGCCCCCGAGCACGGCGGCGACGAAGGCCTTGAGCCCCGGCTGCACGCCCGTGAGGGGGGTGATGGCGGGCTGGTCGATGCCGAAGAGCACGCCGCCGGCGCCCGCGAGGGCGGAGCCGAGGCCGAAGGTGACGGCGATGATGCGGTTGGTGGGCACGCCCATGAGGCGCGCGGCGTCGAGGTTGGCGCTGAGGGCGCGCATGGCGCGGCCCACGCGGGTGTGGCGCACGAGCACCGTGAGCCCGACCATGAGCAGGACGGCGGCGCCGAGGTCGATGAGCTTGACGTTGGTGACGGTGATGGGACCGAGCGCCACGGGCACCGCGCGCACGACCGGGGGAAAGCCCCGGGGGGTGGCCGTGAAGAGCAGGATCGCGACGTTCTGCAGGAGCATCGAGACGCCGATGGCGGTGACGAGCGGCGTGAGCTTGGGGGCGTTGCGGAGGGGGCGGTACGCGAGGCGCTCGATGACCATGCCGAGCGCGGCGGAGGAGACCATGGCGGCGACGAGTACGGCGGCGGCGACGCCCGCGGAGGCGCCGTGGGTGGAGGTGGCGAGGAGGCCGAAGGCGGAGGCGGTGAAGATGCCGACGTAGGCGCCGATCATGAAGACGTCGCTGTGGGCGAAGTTGATGAGACCGAGCACGCCGTAGACCATGGTGTAGCCGAGGGCGATGAGGGCGTAGACGCCGCCGAGGGAGACGCCCTCGACGACGTTGCGCAGGAACGCCGTGGGCCGCTCGGCGGCGCCCTTGAGGATGAGCAGGGTGGGGTAGACGGCGATGGCGGCGACGGCGATGGGGAGCGCGCGCTTCGCGAGGGCGTTGGGGGGCGCGGCGGCGGCGGTCATGGGTTCACCGTGGTGCGGAAGTCCGCGGAGTTCTCGTGCACTTCGAGGATGACCGCGCTCTTCACGGCGTCGCGGTGTTCGTTGAGGGAGATGAGGCCAGTGGCGCCGTCGAGGTTGCGGGTGAGGGCGAGCTCGGCGCGGATGCGCTCGGGCACGGCGACGCCCGCGCGGGTGATGGCCTGGGCCATGGCGAGGGTGGCGTCGTAGGCGAGCGCCGCGAGGTCGTTGGGCGCGTAATGGAACTTCGCCTCGAAGTTGCGCGCGAACCTCCGCGCGACCTCGGTGGTGGCGCCGTCGGGGGCGAAGCCGACGGAGTAGAAGTCGCCGACGAGCTGGTTGTCGTCGTTCAGCACGAGGGAGGGCGAGCTCCAGCCGTCGCCGCCCATGAAGCGCCCGCGGAAGCCCTGCCCCCGCGCCTCGCGGGCGATGAGCGCGGCCTCGGTGTAGTACCCGGGGCAGAAGATGCCTTCGGGGTTCTGCGCGAGGATGGTGCCGAGCTGCGCGGAGAAGTGGGTGTCGCCGGAGCGGTAGGCCTGCTCGGTGGGGATGGTTCCGCCGAGGCGGGTGAACGCGGTGCGGAAGGCGTCGGCGAGGCCGACGGCGTAGGCGGAGCCCTGCTCCTTGAAGATGGCGACGCGGGAGAAGTTGAGGGTGTGGCGCGCGAAGCGGGCCATGACGTCGCCCTGGAAGGGGTCGATGAAGCACACGCGGAAGACGCAGTCGCCGAGGGCGGTGACGGCGGGGTTGGTGCTCGACGGCGACACCATCGGGACGCGGTATCGCTGGCAGATGCGCCCGCCCGCGAGGGAGAGCGAGGAGGCGACCTCGCCGAGGATGCCGACGGCGCCTTCGATGTGGATGAGCCGCGTGACGGCGCTGGCGGCCTCGGCGCTGTCGCCCCGGGTGTCTTCGATGGCGATGTAGAGGCGCTTGCCGAGCAGGCCGCCGGCGGCGTTGATCTCCTCGGCGGCGAGGGTGACGCCGTTGCGCGAGGCGGTGCCGAAGTCGGCCATGGAGCCCGTGAGGGCGGCGTAGAGGCCGAGGGTGATGGCGTCGCGGTGCTTGCGGCAGCCCGCCGCGAGGGCCGAGGCGGCGAGGGCGCCGGCGGCGCCGGCGAGGAACGATCGACGTGTGGAAGGCGGTGCCCCGTTCGCCATGGCGATGCGACGGGTTGTACCAGGGAACTCAGCGCGAGGGCAGAGCGCCGAAGCGGTACCCGAGGCCTTCGATGCCGGTGAGAATGGCGTCGAGGTTGGTGGCGGTGACCCCCTGGATGTCGTGGAAGAGCACCACGCCGCCGCCGGTGCGGCGGGCCTCGGAGATGACCCAGCCGACGAAGTCGCGGCGGTAGGCGGTGGGCACGCGGTCGCAGTAGGCGTCGGAGCCGAAGCACCAGTCGAGGGTGTCGACGTTCCAGCCGATGCCACCGTCGGGGTAGCCGCTGGCGCGCAGGACGGTCTCCTTGGCGGTGCTGCCGGCGCCGTAGGGGTAGCGGAAGAGGCGGGGGTGGGGAGCGCCGAGCACGCGGTCGAGGGAGTCGCGCTCGCGGGTGACGAAGCTCGTGAACTGCGTGCTGGTGGCGACGACGTGGCTCCACTGGTGGCTGGCGACGCGGTGCCCGGCGGCGTGCACCTCGCGGATGATGGCCTCGTTGCCGGCGATGTTGGCGCCGCTGAAGAAGAAGGTCGCGGGGGCCTCGTGGCGCGCGAGCACCTCCATGATGCGGCGGGTATAGCGCGCGGAGGGGCCGTCATCGAAGGTGAGGTAGACGGTGCCGCGGCCCTGGAGGGCGAGGGAGGGGGGCACGCGGACGCCCGGCGCGGCGGCGGCCTCGGAGACGCCGTACTGGCTGTCACCCTCCTCGGCGTCGTCTTCGTGGGCGAAGTCCTCGGGGTCGGCGGTGCAGCCGAGGCTGAGGCTGAGGGCGAGGGGGAGGGCGCGGTAGAGGCGGGCGGTGGGGCGCATGGCGGCGGGCGTCTTCGTGGGAGTGGGGAGTGGAGGGGGCGAGGCGATCAGCCGCCCGAGAGGCGTGCGATCTCCTCGTCGGAGAGGTCGAAGTTGGACCAGATGTTCTGGACGTCGTCGTGGTCGTCGAGGGTCTCGACGAGGCGGGTGACCTGGTCGGCGTCGCGGCCGGTGACGGGGATGAGGTTCTTCGGGATCATGGCGAGCGAGGCGCTCTTGACCTCGATCTTCCTTTCTTCGAGGGCCTTGCGGACGACGTCGAGCTCGACGCCGGGGGTGGTGACGAGCCACTCCTCGCCCTCGTCGGCGATGTCTTCGGCGCCGGCGCCCAGGGCCACGTCGAAGAGCTGCTCTTCGGAGGCGGCCTTCTTGGCTAGCTTGATCTGCCCCTTGCGCTCATAAGCCCAGGAGGCGGTGCCGGCGGCGCCCATGGTGGCGCCGGCCTTCTCGAAGATCTTGCGCAGCTCGGCCACCGAGCGGTTGCGGTTGTCGGTGAGGACGTCGACGAGGAAGAGGGTTCCGCCGGGGCCTGCGCCCTCGTAGGTGATCTCCTCGTAGCTCACGCCCTCCATCTCCCCGGTGCCACGCTTGATGGCCTTGGTGATGTTGTCGGCGGGCATGTTCTCGGCGCGGGCCGAGTCGACTGCCGTGCGCAGCCGGGGGTTGGCGTTGACGTCGCCGCCGCCCATGCGGGCCGCGACGGTGACCTCCTTGATCAGCTTGGTCCAGACGCGCCCGCGCCTGGCGTCGGCGGCGCCCTTCTTGTGTTTGATGGTGGCCCAGCGTGAATGCCCGCTCATGTCAATCGTCTCCCAGCGCCGCGTCGGGTCTCCCGAGAGGGATGATGGGTGCGTGCGTGCCCGTGCGAAGGCGGCGGAGATTACCCGAAGCGGCCGCGGGCTCACAAGCCGCGGAGCCCGCCCGAGGAGAGCGGACGGCGTCGAAAAGAAATAGTTGACAGGGGGGGCGGATGGAGGGCATACACCGCGTCCCGCTGCGAGGATGGCGGAATTGGCAGACGCACTAGCTTGAGGTGCTAGCGAGTAACATCGTGGGGGTTCAAGTCCCCCTCCTCGCACTCTAGAAGGCCTCGAAACTCCAAAGGTTTCGGGGCCTTCACCATTTCTGCTCACTTTTTCGCTCACTTTTATTCGTCGACCGCGAACTGCGCGCCGGCACCGGGCAGGCGCCCC
>CAIOSS010001140.1 GCA_903860995.1 uncultured delta proteobacterium
ATCAACCTCATCCGCGACGAGCTGCAGGTGCGGCTGACGGAGCTGAAGGAGCGCGGCAAGCTCATCGAGCGCGAGCGCCTGGAGCAGCGGGTGCTCTACGACCTGGAGATGCTCGAGCAGGTGACGACCAAGTCGGTGCGGCCGTCGCCCTACTTCAGCGAGGTCGCCGACAAGACGGCGGTCGCGTGGCCGGCGTCACTTCCGCTGCCGAGCGTGCTGCCGCACCACGGCGCCCCGTCGGAGGACAAGCCGACGTTCTCGTTCTCCGAGCTCGCGCAGTTCGGGCTGTGCCCGCTCCAGTACCGGCTCCGCAGCCAGCTCAACTTCGAGCCGCGCGCGGTGAAGGAGCTCGGGTACGGCAACGCCGTGCACCATGTGCCGCGCCGCATCGCAGAGCACACCCAGGCGACCGGGCAGGTGCCTGGGGCGGCGGAGATATGCGCGCTCATCCACCGGGAGTTCTACCTGCCGCTGGCGGACAAGCCCGCGTGGGACAGCATGCAGGCGCGGGCGGAGATCCTCGTCGCGAACTACATCACCGACCACGCGGCCGACCTGCAACGCATCTGGGAGGTCGAGCGGCCCTTCGAGCTGCACCTGGAGCACGCCAACGTGGTGGGTCGGGCCGACGTGATCCTCGACCGCGAGGGCGGCGTCGACGGCGCGCTGGCCATCGTCGAGTACAAGACCCGGCGCGTGGACGCTGACCCGGCGATGGGCTTGCAGCTCCAGGTCTACACGGCGGCAGGGCGCGGCGAGGGCTTCGACGTGAAGGCCGCCTGGCTGCACGACCTCACGGCGCGAGGCATGACCGCGCGGCTCCCGGTGGTGACCGACGACGCTGCCGTGGGGACCGCGAGGACGACCGTGGACGTGTGGGCGAAGGGCATCCGCGGGAAGAAATTCGACCCGTGCCCCGGCGACCACTGCAAGCACTGCGACGTGCGAGAGATCTGCCGGCACCGGAAGGGGTGAGGTGCAGGAATGACCAGGGTTGCGAGGCGGTTGGGCCGGGGCCAGGATCGAACACGATGAGTCGAAATATCCGATTTGTTCGGCCGATCTATCGTGGTGCCCGCTTCGACGACAATGCGTTGCCGGTGGAGTTACTGCCCGATCTCTCGGCGTACCAGGACCTCGTGATCGAGCTCGCCGGGGAACTTTTTCGGGTCGACTACCCCGACCGAAAGCGCCTTCCAAAGAATTTTTCCGATGGTTTTCATCTCAAGTTACGAACCATCGAACCGGGGAGCGCCGCGCCCGCGATGGAGCGCGTGGTGGCAGACGGATCACCCGCGTTGGCGTCGGCCGGTGACTACTTTGAGCGCGCTCGCGATGTCATCGAGCAGACGCTGCGAGCCGCCGCCGGGGCGGGCCCACTTCCTCGCGAGTTTCCGCGACAGCTCCTGTCTCGCTTCAACGGGATCGGCCAGGGGCTCCGGGAGGATGAGTACGTCGTCTGGTGTTCCGGTGATCAACGGGATGGCCCTCGGTACGACCGATCCGTGCGGAAGCTGCTCATTCTCACCAACGCAAGCACCTACGAGCAGCAGGTTGATCTCACCGGGAGAGTGGTGGCCTTCGACGAGGAGCGGAAGTCCTTTGAGCTCAAGTACGATGCGATTCGCGTCCCGGCGCGCTTCGACGCGTCGCAGCTTGCGACCGTGCGATCGGTGATCGCCAACGTCGACCCGATCGCCAGGCTGACCGGCGTCGGAGAGTTCGATGTCGGTGACCGGCTTCGGAAGGTCATCTCCGTCCACGCTCTTACGCTCGTGAGCGACGACGGGGACATCGACCTGGACGCGCGCCTTGAAGAGCTTTCGACGCTACGGGACGGCTGGTTTGATGGTGAAGGAACCGCGCCGACGCGGGCTACCATCGATCACGCGGCGTCGTCGATTCGTTCGCTGACGGCTGAGGGCAACGTGCCGACGCCGTACCTTTACCCGACGCCGGAGGGGGATATCCGGGCGGAGTGGCCGCTGGCGGACGGCGAGATCACCGCAACCTTTGATGCCACGGGCGAGCG
>CAIOSS010001141.1 GCA_903860995.1 uncultured delta proteobacterium
AAGATACCCCATCGGCCGCACCCGCCGTGATGAGCGCGCCCATGGCGCAGCCCTACAGGTCCCCGAACCGCTCCTTCATGGGAACGCCCAGGGCCACCGCGAGCCGGTAGAGCGCCGACACGCTCGCGCTGCCCTCTCCGCGCTCCACCTGCGGATCGCTGCGACACCGAGAGGTCCGCCCTCCGCCCGAGGTCCTTGAGCGTAAGCCCCAGCCCGTGGCGTCACGCTCCTTCGTGGACGAAGGACACGCGCCGCTCAGCGGGCCACGACCACTCGCGACGATCGATGAAGGGGCTCGCCCTGTGCCGACCGTACGGCGGGACGCAGCGTCCCGCGCGTCCTCAACGCGGAGCGTGCAGCCGGAGAGGGAGCACCGCGGCGTAGCCCTCGAAATCCCGGTCGGTCGTGAAGATTGCGACGCCATGCCGGATGCTGGCAGCACAGATCAGGAAGTCGGTGTTGGAGCCCTGAACGCCCCTCGCGCGACATTGGTTGAAGCACTCCGCGGCGACGACGAAATCATCCTGGGTGAGCGGCAGGTCGCCGAACGCGTCGAGGTGATCGCGGAGTCGTCGGAACTGCTCCGTTGACCGGACGCCCGAGAGGACCTCCTGCCGCACCGGGCCCACGATCACCGCCCGGTCTTCGCCGATCAGCGCCCGTAGCTCGATCTCCTCGCGGGATCCGCGAGGCGCGTCACGACGAAGCGCGATCGACCAGATCGACGTATCGACGAGGACGTTCACCGCCGACGCTGGGCCTTCGCCTCCGATGGCGTATCGATGTCGAGGGTGCCGAAGAGCTCGACGATCTTCGCTCGCCGTCGCCGCGCGATGTACTCCTCCAGCGCCTCGGTGACGGTGGCCTTCTTCGTGCGGTGGCCACCGATGCGCAAGGCGCGCTGCAGCAGCCGATCGTCGAGCGAGAGGTTCGTTGCCATGTGTGAGAGTTCACACACCGTCCCTGCCCGGTCAATCGCACGGCGCGCGCCGGGCGTCCGGGGGTGGTGAGCAACCTGATGACCGAGCGAGACCGCGCGCTGAGGTGTCAATGGCCACCGAGAACTGACCCACTTTGGCCATCAGAAACTGACCCACCCCGGGTCCGTTTCCGTGGCCGCTCACCGCGTTGTACGCGTACCTCGGTCGGTACACCCACCGCGTCGGCATCTCGAACGCGCGACTCCGCTCGATGGACGAGCGCGGCGTGACCTTCGCGACGAAGGGCGGCGGGCAGTGCACGCTGCCGGGCGTCGAGTTTCTCCGGCGCTTCGTCGACCACGTGCTCCCCAAGGGCTTCACGCGCATCCGGCACTACGGGCTGCTCGCGCCCTGCCACGCGACGACCACCTTGGAGCGGGCGCGCGTACTGCTCACGCCGAAGCCGACCACGACCACCACCACCACGCCGAAGCCGACGGCGGTCGGCCCTGGTGCCACGGTGCCGAGCGTCGAGGGCGCGCCGCCGACCTGGGTGGAGCGGCTGCTGGCATGGACCGGCATCGATGCCGATCGATGCGCGCGATGCGGCGCGGGACGCCTGGTGCGACAGCCGCTCGACGGGCGACCGACGCCGTCGCCGTGGGACACCTCGTGACGGCGCGCGTACGAACCACGGGGACACCCTCTGGCGCTCGCGTGCGAGGCGCTCGGTGCACGGGTGCGCGCGCCGCGTGCGCCGCCGCTACCCATAGGCTCCACGGCGGATCTCGGGTCACCCATCCGGAGCCCTCACGAGGTCGCGCCGACAGGGCGCGGTCGCTGGTGGCGCGGCCGACTGCACCGC
>CAIOSS010001142.1 GCA_903860995.1 uncultured delta proteobacterium
GGCAACGAGCAGCGCGTTGCGGCGGCCGAAGCGGTCGAGGAAGAGCGATCCCACGAGGCCGGAGATCATCGCGGCGAGGGTGTAGCTGCCGCCGATGAGGCCGAGGCGCGAGAGGGGAATGCCGAGGGCCGCGGCGAAGTCGGGCCCCATCGGCATCACCATCATGAAGTCGAGGATGTTGACGAACTGCACCATCGCCACGAGGAGGATCACGGCGCGCTCGGAGGTATGTCGCTGCATGGGATTGAGGGGGCGCGACTCATAGCCTCCGCGGCGGGAGCGCGCCATGGGTCCCGCGCCGCTCGCGCCCCCCGCGGTGCTCCCGCTGCCCTGATTTCCCCGCTGGCACCTTCGCGTTCGCGAACCTACCGTTCGCCCCCATGAAGACCCTCAAGCTGGACGTCTGGTCCGACATCGCGTGCCCCTGGTGCTACGTCGGCAAGCGCAGGCTCGAAGCCGCCCTCACCGACTTCCCCCACCGCGACGCCGTGACCATCACCTGGCACTCCTTCGAGCTCGACCCCTCCGCGCCGCCGGTGCAGCCCGCGACGCCGTCGTACGCCGAGCGCCTCGCGAAGAAGTACGGGCGCAGCGTCGCCCACGCCCAGGGGATGATCGACAACATGACGAAGGTCGCCGCCGTCGACGGCCTCGACATGCGCTTCGACAAGGTGCGCGCGGGCAACACCTTCGACGCCCACCGGCTCCTGCACCTCGCGGCCGCCAGGGGCCTCCAGGGGGCCATGAAGGAGCGCCTGCTGCGCGCCTACATGACCGAGGGCGAGGCCGTGGGCGACCGCGACGTGCTCGCCCGCCTCGCGGCCGAGGTGGGCCTCGACGCCGAGGAGGTGCGCGCGACCCTGGCCACGAGCCAGTACGCCGACGAGGTGCGCGCCGACGAGCGCAACGCCCGGGACATCGGCATCACGGGCGTGCCCTTCTTCGCCGTGGCCGAGCGCTACGGGGTGTCCGGCGCGCAGCCCGCAGAGGTGCTCCTGGAGGTGCTGGAGAAGGCCTGGTCCGAGCTGCCCGAGGGGCCCGAGGTGGTGGTGCCCGAGGGTGCCGTGTGCGGCCCCGACGGCTGCTGAGCCGCGGCGCTTTATCCCTTGCGGGCCGAGGTGTAGATCGTCGGCCCGCGGAGGTTCTCGTCGATGCTCAGCGGGTGGCGCACCGAGGGGTGGGCCCGCTGGGCGCAGTTGTTCCGCTCGCAGCTACGGCAGGTGACGCCCACCTCGATGGGGATGCGGTCGTTGCTCAGGTCGACGCCGTCGGCGTAGACCAGCTCGCTCGCGTGCTCGACCCGGCACCCGAGCCCGATGGCCTGGAGCGGGTGCTGGTGCAGGTAGCCCGAGGCGTCCTTCTGTACCGTGCGCGCGAGGCAGAAGTACTTCTGCCCGTCGGGCATCACCGACACCTGGATGCGGATCATCCCCGGGGTGTTGAAGGCCACGAAGACGTTCCACTTGGGGCAGGCGCCGGAGAAGCGCGCGAAGCCGATGCCCGAGGCCGAGAAGCGCTTGGAGATGTTGCCCGCCACGTCGATGCGGATCATGTGGAACGGCACCCCCTCGGCCCCCTGGCGCCGCAGGGTGGTGACCCGGTGGCACACCTGCTCGAAGCCCACCCGGAAGCGCCGCCCCAGCACGTCGAGGTCGTAGCGCTCGTCGCGCGCCGCCCTCAGGAAGCCCACGTAGGGCATCATCACCGCCGAGGCCACGTAGTTGGCCATCGCCACCCGCGCCAGCGCCCGCGACTCGGGCGAGGTCAACAGCGGGTCGTCGCAGGCCCGGTCGAGCTCGGCGCGCGCCTCCAGCAGCCCGATCTGGTGCGCCAGCTGGAACGAGCGCGAGCGCGTCGGTAGGAGCTCCGAGAGGTACAGCCGGCGCATCGCAGGGTCGTAGCGGCGTAGCGTGCCGCGCTCGTCCACCGAGCGCACCACCGTCACCTCGATGCCGTGCGTGCGCTGGAGCCACTGGGCCAGGCCCCGGTACATGTCGTCGGTCTCCAGCCGCGCGTCGCGCACCAGGCGCTCGGCCTCGGACTCCAGCTCGGGGAAGTGGTTCATCCGCGCCTGGATGAGGTCGTTGACCTCCTCGGTGGGCGCGCGGGAGAGCGTCACCGCCCCGGCCTCGTCGTCGTGCATCCGCGCGGCCAGGGTGTCCGTCGACTCGCGCGCGCTGCGGTACGCGCGGTAGAGCGACAGCACCGCCTGCGCCGCGTTGGGCGCCGCCGCCACCAGCTCGCGCACGTCGGCGTTGGTCAGCGCGTTGGGCTCGAAGAGGGGATCGCCGAACACCTCGCGCAGCCCCTGCTCGGCCCGCGTGTCGACGTCCGCCGAGAAGGCCCCGAGCTCGACCCCGAGCTCGCCCGCCACCCGGAGCAGCAGCGTCCCCGGGAGCGGCCGCTTGTTGGCCTCGATGAGGTTCAGGTAGCTGCCGGAGATGCCCAGCCGCTCGGCCAGCTGCGCCTGCGACATCTCGCGCTGACGGCGCAGCGCCCGGACCTTCTCCCCGAGCCGCGCCACGTCGTGCTGCCTCGCCGCCTTGCGCTCTGCCATCGGGATGCCTCGTCAGGATCTTTACTTGTCAACGCATGACATTGACAAGCATTGACACGCGAAACCATCGGACAGGCTGCGGCTCCTTGCGGGCATTGACCGATTGACAGACGTTGACCCGGCCATGACGACCTCTGGATTGACGATCAAGGGAGCGATGGAGCCGGGCTTCGAGACGGTGCTCACGCCGGGGGCGCTGGCCTTCGTCGAGTCGCTGGTTCGGACCTTCACCGGGCGGGTGGACGAGCTCCTCGCGGCGCGCCGGACGCGCGCGAAGGGCTTCGAGACGGCCGCGGGGTGGGACTTCCTCCCGGAGACGGCGGCGGTGCGCGCGGGGGACTGGAAGGTCGCCCCGCTGCCCGCCGACCTGCTCGACCGGCGGGTGGAGATCACCGGCCCGGTGGAGCGGAAGATGATCATCAACGCCCTGAATTCCGGGGCGAACGTGTTCATGGCCGACTTCGAGGACGCCAACTCCCCCACCTGGTCGAACCAGGTGGGCGGGCAGGTGAACCTCATGGACGCCGTGCGCCGGCGCGTCGAGTTCAACGACCCGAAGACGGGCAAGCAGTACCGGCTCAACCCGACGCCCGCGGTGCTCTTCGTGCGGCCCCGGGGCTGGCACCTGCGCGAGCGGCACGTCACCGTCGACGGACGGGACATCCCCGGCGGGCTCTTCGACTTCGGGCTCTTCTTCTTCCACAACGCCC
>CAIOSS010001143.1 GCA_903860995.1 uncultured delta proteobacterium
CGCGCCCGCGCCCGCCATGTTGCCCTGCCCCGGCGCGCCGGGGTTGCCGTCGTTGGTGCCGCTCACCCCCGAGCCGCCCGAGCCGCCCGCGCTGCCGCACATCGACGGCCCCGCCGCGCCCGACGTCGGCCGACCTGCCGTACCGCCCGCGGCCCCGGTCGCGCCCGTCATTCCCGGCATGCCCGCGGCGCCCGGCGCGCCGTCGCCCACCGTGATCACGCAGGTGTTGAGCAGCACCCGCCCGCTCGACCCGATCACCCGCACGCCGTAGGCCGACGCGCTCGGCATCGTCGCTGCGGCCGACTGCACCGTCACCAGCTGCAGCTCGACGTTTTCCGTCACCCCGCGGATGACCACACCGTCCGCGCCGGGCTCGATCACCGTCGCGGCGTCGCGGGTGCGCGCCCACGAGCGCGCGTCGTCGTAGCCGCCGTAGATGCTCACCGGCGCGCGCAGCTCGAGCGCCCCGGGGTAGCTCCCCACCGCGGCGAACACCACCCGCCGGGGCGTGGAGCGCGCCGCCGCCGCGACCGCCGCGGTGAGCGTGCGCAGCGGGGCCATCATCGACCCGTCGGCCGAGTCGTCGCCGCGCGGCGACACGAAGACCCCGCCGCGCGCGTCGCCGTCGACGCCGTCGCAGTTGGCGTCCTCGAAGGTCACGTCGGGCACGTCGATGGCGCCGGGGCTGCACTCGCACCCGTTGGCGGGCGAGCGGTCCGTGTCGAGGTACGCCGTCTCGCAGGTGTACGCGCACACCCCCGCGGCGCAGCTCGTCGTCTGGTGCGGGCCCACGGCGCAGGCGTTGCCGCACGCGCCGCAGTGCAGGGGGTCGCTGCGGAAGTCCGCCACGCGGTGCCCGCAGGTCGGCGGCGTGCCGTCGGGCGTGCACACGTCGACGTTGCAGGGGTCGGCGTCGGAGCAGTCGTAGGGGGCGCCCTGGGTGCATCGCAGCCGGACGGTGTCGCAGGTCCAGGCGCCGGAGCACACGTCGCCCGCGAGGGCCGCGCAGTCCGCGTCGCGCTCGCACGGCACCAGGTCGACGCAGCCGCGCGCCCCGGCGCAGAAGCGCCCCGACGGGCACCGCGCGTCGACCGCGGCGTGGGCGCAGCGGCCCCCGGCGGCGTCGCAGGTGTCGTCGGTGCACGCCACGCCGTCGTCGCAGCCCGCGTTGCCGCCGACCACCACGCAGCGGTGCGCCACGCAGGCCTGCGCGT
This sequence comes from uncultured delta proteobacterium, assembly GCA_903860995.1. Taxonomy (GTDB): domain Bacteria; phylum Myxococcota_A; class Polyangia; order Polyangiales; genus SCUS01. The sequence goes on from CAIOSS010001143.1 coordinate 1,215, forward strand.
TGGCGCAGAGGTCGGGCCCGGTGCAGTCGTCGAGGTTGCGGCACACCCGGCCCGTGACCCCGCCGTCCGGGATGACCGTGGCGTCGAGGTCGGCGCCCGCGTCCTTCTTCGGCAGCAGCTCGCCGCCGTCGAACTCGTTGGGGTCGATGACGTCCACCCCCAGGGCGCACGCCGTGGCGAGCACCCCGAGACCCAGCCAGCGACGCACCGGACGGGAGTTCATGCGACCCCGCGCGGTCAGGCGGGCTCCCACGGCGCGAGCGCCGGGGGGTTGTCGCGAGGCGCCGCGGCCTCGCCGCCGGCGGAGAGCCGGTTGGCGCCGTGGAGGGTGCTCCACGCCGCGCTGAAGGCCGTGCGCTGCCGGTCGCGCATCTCGATGCTCCCCGCGGGGAGGTGGAACCACGAGGCCTGAAGGCGCGCCGGGGTGCAGTCCAGGATCATGAAGCCCCGCAGCGCGGGGTTGGCGTAGCGCAGGTGGGGGTTCTGCGAGAGGAAGGTCGCGCCGTCGGCGTTGGGGGAGTCGCCCGGCGAGGTGATGGCGGGCGTGATGAACTCCACCCCGAGGGAGCCCTGCCCCGTGGCGGGGTTGTACGCCGCGGGGGTGAAGGGATCGATCGCGACGTCCATGGCCCACGACGAGTGGATGTCGCCCGTGAGCACGGCGACGTTGGCCGAGCGCATGGTGGTGAGCGCCTGGAGGAAGCGGGTGCGGGCCACGGGGTAGCCCTCCCACCCGTCGGGGTTGGCGTCGGGGCGGATGGGGCTGACCTGCACCTGCTGCCCGAGCACCTTCCAGCGCGCGGTGGAGGTCGACACGCGGCCGAGGAGCCACTGCTCCTGGTCGGCGCCGAGGAGGGTGCGGGCCGGGTTGGCGGTGGGCTCGACCTCCTGCATCGAGCGCCCCCAGATGCGGGTGTCGAGCATCACCAGGTCGACGAGGTTGCCGAAGGAGAAGCTGCGCCAGATGCGCCCGTTGGGCAGCTCGCGGATGGGCATCCACTCGAAGTAGGCCTGGAGGGCGGCGGCCTTGCGGACGCTCCACGCCCCTTCGGTCTCGGGGAAGTGGTTGTCCGCGCCGTCGCGCCAGGTGTTGTTGGCGAACTCGTGGTCGTCCCAGATGGTGATGAAGGGGTGCTGCTGGTGCGCCGCGCGCAGGTCGGCGTCGCGCTTGTAGTGGGCGTGCCGCCGGCGGTAGTCGGAGAGCGTGACCACTGGCGTCGGCGGGTCGTAGGTCCGCACGTTGCCGTAGAGGTAGTTCGGGAACTCGTAGATGTAGTCCCCGAGGTGGATCACCGCGTCGAGATCGGCGCGCTCGGCGACGTCGCGGTAGGCGTGGAAGTAGCCGTGCGCGTAGCTGGAGCACGACACCACGGCGAAGCGCAGTCGGTCGACGGCCCCGGCGGGCGCGGTGCGGGTGCGGCCCACCGGCGAGCGCGCGGCGCCGACGGAGAAGCGGTAGTAGTAGGTCGTCCCGGCGCTGAGCCCGCCCGCGTCGACCTTCACGGTGTAGTCGCGCGCCGCGGCGGTGTTGAAGCTCCCGCTGCTGACGATGGCCGCGAAGTCCACGGTGGAGGACAGCTCCCAGCGCACCACCGCCGTGCCCTCGACGCCCATGCGCGGCGTCACGCGGGTCCAGAGCATCACCCGGTCGGTGAGCGGGTCGCCGCTCGCGACGCCGTGGAGGAAGTCCACC
>CAIOSS010001144.1 GCA_903860995.1 uncultured delta proteobacterium
CGCCCCCCCGCCGCCGACCCCTCGGCCCGCCGCGCCGACCCCGCCGGTGCCCCCCGCCGCGCCCGCAGGGATTCCGCGCGACCTCAACGTCGTGATGATCTCCATCGACAGCCTCCGGGCCGACATGCCCTGGTCGGGCTACCCCCGCGCCATCGCGCCCTTCCTCACGCGCCTGGAGTCCGAGGCGGTCTCATACACCCGCGCCTACGCCACGAGCTCGTACACCTCGCAGAGCGTCGGGGGCTTCCTCGGCGGCCGGCTCGCGAGCGAGCTACGCCGCGACGGGTACTTCTTCGGCACCTACCCCAGCCGGGTGGTGTTCTTCCCCGAGCGCCTCCAGGCGGCGGGCATTCGCACCATCGCCGCGCAGGCCCACGGGTACTTCCGCCCCGGCCACGCGGGCTTCGAGCAGGGCTTCGACGTGTGGCGCATGGTCCCCGGCCTGCACTGGAACGCCACCACCGACGTGGACATCACCGGCGAGCGCCACGCCGACCTCGCGATGCGCCTGCTCGCCGAGCCCGCCAACACCGCGGGGCGCTTCTTCGCGTGGTTCCATTTCATGGACCCGCACGACCAGTACCAGGCCCACGCCGGCATCAACCACGGCCGCCGCATGCGCGACCGCTACGACGGCGAGGTCACCTTCACCGACCGCCAGGTCGAGCGCCTCGTGACCTTCATCCGCGCGCAGCCCTGGGGCGCACGCACGGCGATCATCGTCACCGCCGACCACGGCGAGAGCTTCGGCGAGCACGGCCACTACCGCCACGCCTTCCAGGTCTGGCAGCAGCTCGTGCGGGTGCCGTGGTTCTTCGTCGTCCCCGGCGCGGCCCCGCGACGCATCGAGGCCAGCCGCAGCCACGTCGACCTCGCGCCCACCCTGCTCGAGCTCTTCGGCCTCCCCCCGGAGCCCGAGTTCACGGGCCACTCCCTCGTCCCCGAGCTCCGCGGCGCCGCCCCTGAGGCGCGCGACGTCTGGGTCGACCTCGCCCGCACCGGCAACAACGACCGGCGCCGCGGTCTCATCCACGGGCAGTACAAGCTCACCGCCTACGGCGACGACGGCCGCTTCGATCTCTACGACATCGAGGCCGACCCCGGCGAGCTCACCAACCTCGCCCGCACCCAGCCCGAGGTGTACCGCGACATGGTGCGGCGCTACCGCGAGGCGCAGCCCGGCATCCGCAACGAGCACGTCTACGGCTGCCGCACCCTCACCGGCGCCCCGCCGGGCCGCGGCTGGTAGCGCCCTCCCATTACTAGCGCTGGTATTCCCCCGGCCGGTAGCGCCCGAGGTTGTCCCGCAGCCACGCCGCCATCCGCGCGACGCCCTCCTCCAGCGGGACCTCCGCCCGCCAGCCCAGCACCGCCGCGGCCCTCGCCGGGTCGCCCAGCAGCCGCTCGACCTCGCTCGCCGCGGGCCGCAGCCGCTCCTCGGCGCTCACGATCGGCACGGTGACCCCGACCACCCGCATGCACAGCGCCGCGAGGTCGCCCACGGAGATCTCCCGCCCCGTCGCGAGCTGCACGGTCTGCCCGAGCGCCTCGTCGCGCTCCGCCGCCAGCATGAAGCCGCGGACGGTGTCGTCGACGTTCACCAGGTCGCGCGTGGGCGTAAGCTTGCCGAGGTGCAGCGCCTGGCCCGCGAGCACCTGCGTGAGGATGGTGGGCAGCACGGCGCGGGTCGACTGGCGCGGGCCGTAGGTGTTGAAGGGTCGCACCGTCGCCGCGCGCAGCCCGAAGGAGCGCACGAAGCTCTCCACGCACTGGTCCGCGGCGATCTTGCTGGCGGCGTAGGGCGACTGGCCCACCAAGGGGTGGGCCTCGGTGATGGGTACGAACTGCGCGGTGCCGTACACCTCGCTCGTCGACGTGTGGACCATCCGCGCGCCGTCGGCGTCGAGGCACGCCTGCGCGACGTGCAGGGTGGAGAGCAGGTTGTTGGTGAACACCTGCGACGCGCACTGGTACGAGTAGGGGATCGCGATGAGCGACGCGAGGTGGAAGGCCACGTCGCAGCCGCGCACGAGCCCGCGGGTGAAGAAGGGGTCGGTGAGGTCGCCCGCGACGACCTCCACCTCCGCGAGCACCCCGGCCGGGAGCTGCTCGAGCGCGCCACGGTCGGCGCGGGCGTTGTAGCGGACGAGGGCGCGCACGGCGTCGCCGCGTCGCACGAGGGCCTCGACGAGGTGGCTGCCGATGAAGCCCCCGGCCCCGGTCACGAGCGAGCGTCGTTGCATGGCGCGAACGGATATCACCGGTGCCCGGCGGGCGACCATGGCCCTCGTTGCCAATGTCACGAACGCGCTGCTAGTTTGGCGCCCGATGCGCGGCACGATGAGACGGGTGGCCGGGGCGGTGCTGGCGGTCGTCGCGACCGGATGCCAGGGCGTGCTCGGCGCGGGAGGCGTCGACGCGGTCGAGGAGATCGACGCCGGCTTCGAGAAGCCGGAGCCCATCGACGCGGGCTTCGACCCCGACACGGGCGAGGCCATCGACCTGGGCCCGCGAGATGTTCCGCCGCGCCCGGTCGACCGCGGGACCACCCCCACCGACCGCGGGACCACCACCACCACCGACCGCGGCGTCCCGACCGCCGACGTGCCGCCGACGGGCGACCCCTGCCTGGCGTTTCGGGGCGCCGACGCGGGCCCGCCGCCGAGCCTCACC
>CAIOSS010001145.1 GCA_903860995.1 uncultured delta proteobacterium
GCCGTGCACCCGGTAGATCGCCGCGAGGCCCTGCTGCACGCAGGTCTCGGCGACCACCTCGTTGGCGAGCAGCATCAGGTCTTCGATGAGCGCGTAGGCCCGCTTGACCCCCGCGTCGCGCTTGCTCTGCACGATGTTGATCGGCGTGACGTGGTCTTCGGCGAAGCGCACGCGCCCTTCGGGGAGGTCGAAATCGAGCGCGCCCCGCCGCTGCCGCTTCGCGCGCAGGGTCGAGGAGCAACGGTCGGCGGTGGTCACCATCGCGCGCATCTCGTCGGTGAGGGGCGCGGGCGATCCCTCCTCGGTCCACCCCATGGCGTTGGCGACGCCGCCGTAGGTGAGCCGGGCGTGCGAGCGCATCACGGCCTCGATGACCCGCGCCTCGATGACGCTGCCATCGTGGGAGAGCCGGGCCTCGACGGCGAGCGCCAGGCGGTCTTCGTCGGGCAGGAGCGAGGCGATGCGCCCGGAGATCTCCTGCGGGAGCATCGAGATCGCCCGGTCGGGCAGGTACACGCTGGTGCCGCGCTCGGCGGCGTGGCGGTCGAGCGCGGTGCCGAGCGGCACGTAGTGCGAGACGTCGGCGATGGCGACGGTGACGTCCCATCCGCCGTCGGCGCGCGCCGCCACGTAGACCGCGTCATCGTGGTCGCGCGCATCGTCGGGGTCGATGGTGACCAGAGGGAGGGCGCGGAGGTCGACCCGCCCCGCAGCCTCCTCCGCCGAGACCGTCGTCGGCAGCCGCGCGACCTCCTCGAGCACGTCCGGCGCGGCGGGGATCTCGACGCCCTCGCGCACGGTCACCTTGCGCACCTCGGTGGCCAGCGCGCCCGCCTCCCCGAGCACCTCGCTCACCCGCGCCGTCGGCACCTCGCCGACGTGCGACGGCCAGCGCTCGATGGTCGCGACCACCACCTGACCGTCGCGGCCGACGGCGTCGCCCTCGATCACGATCGGCCCGCGGATGCGGGCGTCCTCGGGCTCGAGCCACGAGCCCTTCGGCCGGGCGCGGAGCACCCCCGGCACCATCGGCGAGCGCCGCTTGAGCACCGCCGTGACGGCGCCCTCCCGCCCCCGGCCGCCGGGCCGAGCGACCGCCTCGACGAGGTCGCCGTGCATCGCCCCGAGCACGCCGTTGGGGGCGATGAACACGTCCCCCGCGCCGTCGTTGGCCTCGACGAAGCCGAAGCCCCGGGGGTTCTGGATGAAGCGACCCTCGACCCTGCCGCCCTGGTCTCGCGGAAGCCGATAGCGGCCGCCGGGCATCGCGTGCACGAGCCCGCGCTCCACCAACCGGTCGAGCGCCTCGGTGAGCACCCGGCGCGCGGAGGGCCCCTCCTCCAGCGCGGAGAGCACCTCCATCACATGGAGGGCGCGTGACGGCTGCCCCTCGAAGACCTGTAGCAACCGTCCATCATCGAGAGCGATTCGCGCCATTGCGCGCACTCTCTACGCCCGGAGCTTCCACGGTCAAGGCGTCGCGTCGCCCGCGAGCGCCTCTCAGGGTGCTTCGGCGATGGCGTGGAGCGCGCCGTCGTCGGCGCCCACCACCAGCAGGCCATCGGCGACGAGCCGCGGGCCGCTGTCGACGTCCGCGCCCACGGTCACCCGCCACGCCTCGGCGCCGTCGGGCGCGACGGCGTGCACCTGGTCGTCCTCGCCGCCGACGAAGGCCCACCCGTCGCGGTCGACGCACGCGCGCGACCGCACCGGCGCCCCGGTGGCGATGCGGAACACGCGCGCCCCGTCGGCGGCGCGCAGC
>CAIOSS010001146.1 GCA_903860995.1 uncultured delta proteobacterium
AGCGTGAGCTCGACCGGAACCCCCTCCGCGCGGCAGCGCACCTCCACCGAGGGACCACCCGTGAGCTCGTCGCGCAAGGTGCACCGCACCGTCCAGCCGTCCCGCTCGGCCTCGATGACCGCGCGCCGGTCGCTGAGCGCGGCGGGCTCGCGAGTGACCGAGAGACCCGCGAGCTGCATCGCGCGGACGGCGTCGTCGATCCAGAGGCTCCAGCGATCCACCCTCGATGCGTCGCCCATGTGATCACCTCGTCACGAGTTACCAGGCATCAACGCCCGGCAGCACCGGGACCTTGGATCGATGGACCCCGCGCAACGCCGGAGGTTCCGCCGTCAACGCGCGAAGGTGGCAGACAGATTCCAGACGGATCGCAGCGAAGTGCGCCCGGACACCGACCGGCTCCGTCGCAGGCCGCCACGCAGGCGCGCCACGGAGCCCCCTCCTCGCCGGCCACGGGCGCAACCGCCACGGAGCGGGTGCCCTCCGGGCAGGGACGACCGAGGTGGAGCCACGGGTCCATCGGCGGGAGGCACAGCGTGGCCGAGGCCGCGCGCGCGCACACTCCCCCGGCGGTGCAGTCGGCGGTCGCGTTGCACGGGCGGGTCCAGCGCTCGGCGGCCGGCGCGAGGGTGGTGTCGTCGGCCACCACGTGGAGCACCCTGGGGGTCGGCGCCGGGGCGTCGCCCTCGCCGTGGGCGACGGCGTCCACCACCCTCCAGTCACCGAGGCGCAGCAGCGAGAGCGAGACGAGCTCGACCACGGCGCGGCCCCCCACGCAGGCCGACCCGTCGGGGCCGCCGCGCTGGGCGCGCATCCGCAGGCGAATCTCCCGCTCGGCCCGCTCGCTCACCGTGTACCGCGGGACGAAGCCGCAGGGCACCGTCGCGCCGACCACCGCGTAGGGGGTGCTTCCCGTGGGGGCAGGCTCGGCCAGGAGGTGGATCCACCGCAGCGGGACGTCGACCTCCTGCCCGTCGGCCGAGGGGCCGGGCGGGGGGATCTCCGCCACCGCGGGCACACGCTCGGCGTCGGGCCGCGCGACCGCCGCGTCGACCGGAGGAGGGCGCGAGCGGGGACAACCCGACAGCACCACGGCGAGGCAACCGCAGACGAGGCGCGCGTTCATGCGGAGCCCGACGTAGCACAGGTTGCAGGGGCCTTTGACACCATCGCGGCGTGGGTGATATCCCGTCGCGCTGAATGGCGGTTCAGTTATCGAACGCGCCCGATCACGGAGGCTCTGTCATGACGGTCGACACGAAGAAGCTGTTCAACGAGGAGATTCCCGGCGCGCTCACCCGCCGCGGCGACGAGGCCCGCAAGATCGGCGGCAAGTACCAGCTCAACATCGGCGGCTCGGGCAACTGGACCATCGACCTGGTCTCCAATCCCCCCACCGCGGTCGAGGGCACGTCCACCGACGCGGCGGTCACCATCGACGTGGCGGACGCGGACTTCCAGACCATGGTCGCCGACCCGAGCGCGGGCATGAAGCTCTTCTTCGCGGGCAAGCTCAAGGTCAAGGGCAACCAGATGCTCGCCATGAACCTCACGAAACTCTTCAACCTCCTGAAGTAGTTCCACCCACCGCCCGCGCATCGCGGGTGGCTCCCTCTTCTCCTCCCCCGTCCTCACGCACCGCGTGGAGTTCCCCCACAATGCTGCCTGAATCGCTCCGTCACCGGCGACCGCTGGAGGGCGTCCGCGTGCTCGACCTCACGCGCCTGCTCCCCGGCCCCTTCGCGTCGCTCGTGCTGGCCGACCTCGGCGCCGCGGTCGACAAGCTCGAAGACCCATCACCGGGGGATTACCTCCGGCACATGCCCCCGACGGTCGACGGCCAGGGCGCGGCGTGGCAGGCGCTCAACCGCGACAAGCGCAGCCTCGTCATCGACTTGAAGAACCCCGACGGCGCCGACACCCTCCGCCGGATCATCCCCCGCTACGACGTGCTCCTCGAGGGCTTCCGCCCCGGCGTGCTCGACCGGCTCGGCGTGGGTCACCCCACCCTCCGCGCGCTCCACCCGGGGCTCATCGTCTGCGCCATCACGGGCTACGGCCAGGACGGCCCCCTCGCGAAGCGCGCGGGGCACGACCTCAACTACCTCGCCCGCGCCGGGGTGCTGGGCGTGACGGGCCCCGCGGGCCAGGCGCCGGCGGTGTCGGGCGCCCAGATGGCCGACGTCGCAGGCGGGGCGCTCTGGGCCGTGGTGGCGATCCTCGCGGCGCTCCAGGAGCGCTCGCGCACGGGCGTCGGGTGCGTGGCCGACATCGCGATGTCCGAGGGCGCCGTGCCGCTCGCGAGCTTCGCCCTGGCCTCGCTCTTCGCCGGCGAGCGGCCTCGGGCGCGCGGCGACGGCGTGCTCGATGGCGGCATCGCCGCCTACTCGACCTACCTCACCGCGGACGGCGGGGCGGTTGCTCTCGGTGCGCTGGAGCCGAAGTTCTGGACGGCCTTCGCGACCGCGGTGGGCCTCGACTCCTCGCTCGACGCGCTCGTGCCCGGACCCCACCAGGCCGGTCTCAAGGCCGCGGTCGCGGCGGTGATCGCCGGCCGTACCCGCGCGGCGTGGGAGGAGTTCGCCCGCAGCCACGACTGTTGCATCGAGCCGGTGCTCGAACCCCACGAGCTCCCGGGTGATCCACAGCACCAGCACCGCGGGGTGTTCTTCGAGTGCGAGGGATTCGGCGGGGGATCGATGATGGCGTTTCGCACGCCGGTCGGGCCGGGCGCCGCGCATCCGCACACGCCGCCCCGCGCGGCCGGGGCCGACACGCGGGCGATCCTGCGGGAGGCGGGCCTCGACGACGACCGCATCGACGCGCTCGGGGCCGACGGCGCGATCGGTCTGTAAAGCGGAACCTGGCGGTTGGTGGGTGAAGAGCGGCTCAGCCGCGGCGCGCGATCGGGAGGCCGGGCCCGTCGACGCGGCGGACCACGCCCGAGCGGCGCGTGTCGGAGATGAAGCGCTCGCAGAGCGGACCGAGCCCGAGGGGCTTCCACAACACCGTTCCGAGGCCCTGGGCGCGACAGAGGAGCTCTCCATTGGCGCCGCCCGTGACGAAGCACAGGTCGAGCTCGGGCAGGTGCACCCGGAGGCGTTCGGCGAGGGCGGCGCCGTCGCCGTCGGGGAGCGACAGCTCGATGAGCGCGCGGCTCCACTGGTCGGGCTCCTTCAGGGCTTCGAGCACCTCCCGTGCGCTGCCGAAGGCGTCGACCCCGACGCCGCGGGCGCGGAGGGCACGCATCAAGGGAAGGCGAAGCGCTTCGACGGGTTCGACCACGAGCACGCGTGAAGACATGGTGAGTGAACCTCCGGGCTCTCTGCGAGCGTCACGGGACCTCGGGTCACAGGTTTCCTAGGGACTGCGCAGTTGTACCGCCAGCAC
>CAIOSS010001147.1 GCA_903860995.1 uncultured delta proteobacterium
CCTCCCGACCGTGGCGCTTGCGCGCCTTCGCCTGTGCCAGGTGCCCGCGCAGGGGTGGGCGCCGTCGATGGCCTTCGTCGGTCGGCGCTCGGTCGGCAAGTCCTCCCTGGCGCTGGCGCTCGCGGGCTTCGCGTCGACGGGCGGCGACCTCGCGGCCTTCGCCGCTGACGTCCCCGGGGGTGGGACCGTGCTCGCGCATGACACGCCCGGCCTCCGGGCGGCGGGCCGCCCCCAGCTGCGCGCGCAGCTCCGCGACGCGCTCGCGCCGGATCCTCCAGACCTCATGCTCGCCGTGTTCTCCGTCACCGAGGTCGATGCGGGTGTCGACGACGACGTGGAAGACCTGCTCGCGCTGTCCCGGGCCTGGACCCCGCGGCGCGGCCCTCCCCCGGCGATCATCGGGGTCCTCCACCGGGTCGATGAGCTACCCCCCTTCGACCTCGACCTTGCGCCGTCGGACCCGGACCGCGCGCTCGCGATCGCGACCGCCACCCGGGTGCTCCGCGCCCGGCTCGCGCCGCTCGACGGTCTCTGCCCGATCGTCACGACCTCCGTGCTCGGCGCATCGCTCGACCCCGGGGCCGCACGCTCGCTGCACGGCCACATCAGGGCCCAGCTCGCGCAGCGCCTGCGCACGCCGCGCGCCCGCGCCGCGGCCTTCGAGCGCTGCCTTGACGGGCTCCGCGGGTGTGGAGAGGCCGAGGCCCAGGCGCAGCTCCGCCGCGGGTGGGAGGCGCTCGACGACCGGGCGCGCATGATCCTGCTGCACCCGCGGGGCTGGGCCGCGGAGACCGCGGGCCGATCGGAGCCGGGCTGACCGCACCACGGCGGGCCTTGACCATCGAGGCGGCGCGCTCAAGGGACTGCGTGCGCAGGGCCGTAGGAGTGTCTTGAGGCAAAGTGGGGACAGTGCCAGAGTCCGATGCGGTCTCGGGCCTTCAATGGCAGGGCGTGCCGACCGGCGCGGGAGCAGAGCAATGCGGTTCCGTACGAGTTTCTTCGTGGCGCTGTTCGGGGTGTTTGCGCTCTTCGGTGCGCCGGCGCAGGCGATCATCAACCAGGTCGATGGTGTGATCGTGCCGCAGGAGACCGCCCTGCAGACCTGCCTCGACAAGCGCGCCGACCTCATCCCGACGGCGAGCAACCCGGCGCCGGGGGAGGGCCCCGGCGTGCTCAACGCTGTCGCCAACGCCGCCATCACCCCGCAGACCTTCGTGCCCTCCGTGCGCAGCGACGGGCGCCGCATCGCGCAGTTCACGATGGTGGGCGAGGGCGCCGGGTACCAGAACCGCTTCGGCTGGTACAACGTCGGCGACAGCCCCTTCGTTGCGGCCTCGCGGCGTCAGATCTTCGCCTGTCGTGACGTGGTCGCGCCCTGCGACTGTCCCTGCAACAACGGCCCGCGCGCGATCATCCCTCCGGATGGCGCCTGCACCCACTGGGTGAACCCCAACATCGTCGAGCTCGACTACGACTGCTTCCGATCGCGGGGCGCGTGGCGCGGCGGGCCGATCGCTTTCTACATCATGACCCCCGAGGCGGTGACCTCGGGCTCGGACAGCAACTGCCCCGCAGAGTCGGCCACCGATCGTCGCGTGTACTCCACGGACAACAGCATCAACGACGACGGCGACTACGTGCACTTCCTCATCTACTCGTCGCGCACCTTCCGCGACGGGTACTACTTCGGCTGGGAAGACCTCTTCCGCGGCGGCGACAACGACTTCGAGGACGCGCTGGTGCGCACCATCGGGATGGTGCCCGCCTGCAACCCGGTGCCGGAGACCTGCGACGGCCGCGACAACAACTGCAACGGCATGATCGACGATGGCCTCGGCACCACCACATGTGGCGTCGGCGCGTGCCTCCGCACGGTCAACACCTGCCAGAACGGCATGACGGTGACCTGCACCCCGGGCCCGGCCACGAGCGAGGTCTGCGACAACATCGACAACAACTGCAACGGCACCATCGACGAGGGCGTCGCGCGCGCGTGCACCGGCGACTGCGGTCCGGGGAGGCAGTATTGCAGCGCCGGCGCGTGGGGCGACTGCGTGAGCACCGCGCCGCTCCCGGAGGTCTGTGACAATCGCGACAACGACTGCAACGGCCGCATCGACGATGGCCTGTCGCGGCCCTGCGCCACGTCCTGCGGGTCGGGCCGCGAGGTGTGCGCCGCGGGCGCGTGGGGCAGCTGCTCGGCGCCGCCGCCCGTGACGGAGGTCTGCGACGGCGTCGACAACGACTGCGACGGCATGGTGGACGAGGGCGTGCCCGCCCGGCCGTGCGCCGCGGGCGAGCTTCGCTGCGGCCCCGGGATGGCGGTCTGCGTGGGCGGACGCTTCGTCTGCAATGCCCCGCAGCCGCGCCCCGAGGTCTGCGACGGCGTCGACAACGACTGCGACGGCATGGTGGACAACGGCATCCCCTCGGCAGGCACCTGCGGCCTCGCGCTGGGCGTGTGCCGGGCCGGGACCTTCGAGTGCCGCGGCGGGC
>CAIOSS010001148.1 GCA_903860995.1 uncultured delta proteobacterium
CCCGGCAAGGCCCGCGAGCTCGCGCAGGGCCGTGGCCCCCTCGGTCTTGATCTCGGTCACGTTGCGCCGGGTCATCGATGTCTCTCCGTCGCTAAGCTTCAAAGCACCTTGATGAGTTCGGTCGTGCGGGCCTCGAGCTCTTCGCGGGTGATGCCCCCGTCGAGCCCGAGCGCGCCCCGGTAGAGGGCGCTCGCGTTGAAGAGGCGCAGCGACTCGATGCGCTTGGTGAGGTACGGGTGCGACATCTGGAGCTCGCCCACGCGCCCGACGCCGTCGCGCCCCTCGGCGAGCTGCTCCAGGTACACGTCCATGTCCATCTCGCCGTAGAGCTTGCGGCTCCCGATGGCGAGCTTCGCGAAGGAGCTCGTCGCGGCCCGCTCGCTCTTGCAGCAGAGCAGCCCCGCGCGGTCGCAGGTGATCTCCGCCGCGCGCGACCAGCTCATGAGCGCCGCCGTCGCCGGGAGCATCAGCGGCGCCAGCAGCACCCCGGCGCCCACGGACGCGATGCGCTGCAGGATGGACAGCGTGGTGAGGTACACGACGTGGTTGTTCTGGATGTGGCCGCACTCGTGGCCGATGACGAACTTCAGCTCGTCGTCGTCGAAGTGCTCAAACATCGCCGCGTGCACGACGATGGTCGCGCTGTCGTCGGTGCCGAAGGTGTACGCGTTCACCTGCGCGATGTTGGGCACGATGTAGACCTGCGGCGTGGGGATGCCGAGGGTGGTCGCGCACTCCTCGACGATGCGCTGCACCCGCGGAAACTGCCGCGGCCCCACCTTCACCGCCGTGCCCAGAAGGTTGGTCGACAGCAGCGACTTGGTGAGCTTCACCGTCTGCGCCACCGCGACCTCGACGGCCTTCATCTTCCGCATCGCGCGCAGCACCTTGAGGTCGCCCTCGAAGGCGTAGCCCTCGCCGCGCTCGCCCGTCACCCCGCCCTTGCGTCGCTCGACATACCCACCGAAATCGAAGTTCATCGTCATCCGTTCACCTCGCGGTCCGGTCGGACCGTAGCACCGGCCCTCCGCGCAAGCGACACGTCACCGCTCGCGCCCGGCGCGCATTGACGGCCGCGCGCGCGCCGTTGCAGGTTGCGCCCGGTGAACGACCCGGGACCCCGCGCACCCACGACTTCGTACGCCCGCACGGCGCTCTCGGTGCTGCTGCTCGCCGTGCTGTACCTGTGGGTGTTCCCCTTCCACGACGTCGTCCGCAACCCCAACGAAAACGTCCGGGTCTATATGACCGTGGCGATCGTCGACGACCACACCTTCGCCATCAACCGCATCGAGGGCGCCTGGGGCTACGTCAACGACAAGGCCATCCGCGCCGGGCGCCTCTACAGCTCCAAGGCCCCCGGCACCAGCTACCTGGGCGTCCCCGTCTACTGGGCCCTCACCCGGCTGACGCACCGCAATTCGCACGTCGTCGCCGCCCCCGCGCCCGCCCCCGTCGCCCCGGGGCAGCGCCCTCCCCCGGCCCCGCGGCAGCCCATCGACCGCGCGCAGGTGATGTACATCCTCCGGCTCTTCTCGACGGCGTTTCCGGGGCTGCTGTTCGGGTGGTTCTGGCACCGCTTCCTGGCCGCCCGCACCACCTCGGCCACGGTGCGCGAGGCGGTGTTCTTCAGCACCATGGCGGGCTCGTCGCTCTTCGCCTACTCCCTGGTCTTCGTCAGCCACGCGCAGAACGCCTACTGCTTCGGCGCCGCCCTCATGGCCCTCGCCACCGTGCGCGAGCGCGACGCCGGCGACGTCGCCGCGGGATCGAGCCCCCGGGTGCGCTTCGGCTGGATGTTCCTCGCGGGCCTCTTCGGCGCCGGGGCCACGCTCTTCGAG
>CAIOSS010001149.1 GCA_903860995.1 uncultured delta proteobacterium
GCGGACCTCCTGACCCGCCATCCGACGTCGGGACCCATCAGAAATCTCCGCTTCCTCACGGTCGCTAACACCTAACACCGTGGATGCCATGCCCTCGTCGCGATCCACCTCCGACCGCGCGCGGATCATCGGCATCCGCTCTAGTCGATGATCGCGAGACGCAGCGCCGATCGGACGAAGACCGCTCGCGGGCGATCCGTCACAGAACTTTCACCACGCCACGCGCGTCGGGATGCCGCGGTCAGAACGGGTGCCGTCCCCGAGCTCACCCGATGTGTTGTCCCCCCAGCAATAGAGCCTCCCGTCGACCCCCAGCGCGCAGGTGTGGCGTCCGCGGAGCGCGAGCGCGGTGGCGCGAAACGATCCCGACACCGTGACGGGGCTCAAGCGATTCGTCGTCGTCCCGTCGCCGATCTGCCCGTGGTCGTTGAACCCCCAGCACATCACCTCGCCGCCCCGTCGGATTGCGCAGGTATGGTAGTCGCCTGCGGCCACACTCTCGGCATCCTCGATGCCGGTCACGAGCACGGGCCTCGACCGAGCGACCAGCGTGCCATCGCCGATGGCCCCGGCTTCGTTGTGTCCCCAGCAGGCGACGCGCCCGCCCTCGAGCAGCGCGCAGACATGGTAGGCGCCCGCCGCGACGCGTGCTGCGACGGGAAGTCCGTCCACGTTCGTGGGCGCTCGACGGTCGATCATCGTGCCGTCGCCGACCTGCCCATTGCTGTTGCTGCCCCAGCACTGCACCACGCCCGTCGAAGTGAGCGCGCAGGTGAAGTAGAAGCCGGCGGTCACTTGCGTGAACACCGCGGAGGCGTTGACCACCGCGAGCGGAACCGGGCTACGCAGTGGTGCCGTGGCCGCCCCCAGGCCACCGCTGGGATTGTAGCCCCAGCACACGATCTGGTGGTCTGCGCCGAGCGAGCACGCGTGGTCGAGACCGGCGGCGACGCCGATCGAGTTGCCAACCTCTCGAACCACGTCGGGAGTGGCTCTGCCCACGTAGGTGCCGTCGCCGAGTTGGCCGTTGTCGTTCGCTCCCCAGCAAGAGACCGTTCCTGCGGAGGTGCGCGCACAGGTGAACAACGCCCCTCCGACGATCTCGCGGGCCGACGAGAGCGCCACTGCGCGCGCGCGCAACGTGGACGTGCTCATCGTTCCGTCGCCGAGCTGCCCGGCCGCATTCGCGCCCCAGCATCGCGCGGTCCCATCGACCAGGGCTGCGCAGTGGTGGTGATCACCGGCGCCGATGGCCTGGAAATCCACGCAACTCCCAGCTCCGCAAGCGATGAGGCACGTCGCGCCGCAGGCACCACAGCGACGTGCGTCTGTCAGTAGATCGACTTCACAGCCGTTGGCCGCGTTTCCATCGCAGTCGCCGAAGCCCGCGTCGCAGGTGAAACCGCAGGCGCCTGCGTTGCACGACGGCGTCGCGTTCGCAGCCGCTGCGCAGGTGTTGCGACAGCGCCCGCAATGGGTCGTGCTCCCGCGGAGGGCGGTCTCGCAGCCGTTTACGACCGCGTCGTCACAGTCGCCGAAGTTCGCTGCACACCGAAACGAGCACTCTCCCGCCGTGCAGATCCCCGCGGCGTTTGCGCGGTCTGCGCAGATCTCGGTGCGGAACGTGACGCCGTCGAGCGCGCACACCTGTCGAATGCGCGTGTCGATGCACTCGGAGGCTCCGGGCGTGCAGGTCGCGGTGATGTCCGCTCGCGAGTCCCCGGGATGATCGGGGACGTCGAACGCGGAGTCCGCGGGATCGACGGCGACCTCTGCAACCCCATCGGCCGCCGCATCCGGCGCGTCCACGACCGCCGTCTCGGCCGTCACGTCGACCGCATCGACCGCCGTCGTCGCATCGACCGCCGTCGTCGCATCGATGGCCACGGGCATGTCTCCGACGACATCCGCGACAACGACGAGCGTCGCGTCGCCGGCATCCTCCGAAGCGTCTTCCAGGGTCGTCCGAGAGTCGAACGCGGCATCGGACGACGCTGTGCCGTCGACGACAGAGTTGGCGTCCATGCTTCCGTCAGGCCGTGCGCACTGACACACGGGCGTCTCGGCTACGCATCGCCACACCCCGACCGACACGCCGCACGCGCACCCCGTGCCCGCAATCACTGGACATCGACCAGCCTCTAGCGCGGCGTCGACACGCCCACTGATCGGCTCGCTCCCGCAGCCAACGATCAGCAGCGAGAACGTGATTGCCAGCGTACGAAGACGCATCGCGGGGGACATCTGCGAGATGAGTACCTCGGTCGCTTCGGATCGGGGCGAAGGAACTCGAAGAAGATCAGCTTTCGGCGGCAGCGATACATGCGCAGCTCTTCCGCATCATGTCGATCTCGATGCCGCAGGACGATCTGGGCGTGCTCGAACTCAAGAAGTCCAAGGCCGCGGCGGCGCGGCGGAAGATCGAAGGGACCAACTATCAACAGGTGCGCACCTTCGGTGTGATGCAGAGCGCCGCCGGCAAGCAGGGGATGGGCGGAGCCTTTGCATCCATGGGCCTGGGCCTGGCGGCAGGGCAGATGGTCGGCCAGGTGGCTGCGCAGCAGGTGCCCGGGTTGATGGGGGTGCCGCGTGAGGACCGCGCTCCTACGCCAGCGGCCCGCCGTCGTCGGCCCCTCGCCCGCGGCCGTCGAGCGCGTGCTCTGGCTCGCGGCAATCGACCGCGGGCTACGCTGCGGGCCGAGGGACAGCACCGCCGTGCGCGCGGCGTCCCGCGACCTGTGGGCGCTGATCGACCGGGCGGCGCCGTCGCTCTACGAGCAGACGCCCATCGACGCCGCGCGCAGCTGGTGTGGATCGGGCGAACGCGAGAGTCGCTCGACGTGGGGACGACAGCCGAGCGCGCGGCGACGGTGGTGTGGGCTGCGGTCGGCGCGTGGACGGATGCGCTCTCGGGGCGATGGGGCGCGCTCGCTGACGCGGGCGCAGACCTGGGCGACGCGCTCGACGCTGGCGGGACGGTGACGCTGCGGAGCGCGACGGCGCTGCGTGAGGCGATGGCGGCGGTGTGGCGGGAGATGGAGGCGGGGCGATGAACGACTACACAGCAGAGATCATGGGCGGCTCCGTCCCCGAGGCGGTGCGTGCGGCGGTCGCAGCCGAGCGCGCACGGTGCGCGGCGTTGTGCCGCGAGGTGGCGGCGCGGGAGCGAGGCTACGGCAACGTCGTCGGCCGATGCGCTGCGGAGATATGCGCCGAGGCGATCGAGCTCGGGGAGGTGTCGCGGTGAGCGCCCCCTTGCGCCACACCGACGGCGTCGCCCATCACCTCGACGGCGCCGACCAGCCGCGGGCGGTGCTGCCCCTCGCGCGCTACACCCACCTGCTCGCCGTCGAGGCCGCGGCCGTCGCCGACGTCGCAGGGTGAAGGCGTGGGGCGGGTGGTCGCCAAAGCCCCGCCGTGAGCGGACGATCCCCGTCCCGGCGACGACGGCGGCCCTCGCGCGCGAGCTCGCCGTCTGGCGCGAGGGAGCGCGGGGCAGGGGCGGGTGGGCGCCTGGTGCTCGGCTCGCACTGGATCAACGAGCGCCTCGACGCGGCATGGTCGCGCGCGGGCATCGGCGGGGACGCGCCCCGGATGCACGACTGCCGCCGGACGTTCGCGACGGAGCGGGTGCGCCACGGCCAGCCGCTCACCATCGTGCGCGACCGCATGGGGCACGCCGACGTCGAGACGACGGAGCGCTACCTCGGGCGCTACCGCTCCGACCGCGACCGGGTGGTGCCGGACATGGGCGTGGGCGCGTCCCTCGTCGGGGGCGGCGGCGCCACTGTGATCCCCCTGCGCCGGGGCGGGTGAGCCCGCGTACCGATCGCATACCGATGGGGGTGATGTTCAGTGGGTCTGTAGGGGCCTGGGGAGGGGTGGCGCCGCGGCGGTTTCAGCGGTTTTTGAAGTACCCCCAGTAGGAGTTGAACCTACGACCTTCGGCTTAGGAAGCCGCTGCTCTCGTGCGATTACACCGGGATATGCGCGCACGCTGTACCGTACCTGTACGCTACGCCCCCGATTGACGCGCTGCGACGCCACCGGCCCCCGAAATGAGAAAA
>CAIOSS010001150.1 GCA_903860995.1 uncultured delta proteobacterium
CCTCGGGATGCCGCTCCCGCGCGACTGCCAGACGGTCGTCCCGCTGCAGAAGTGCATGATCGCGTGCGAGGCTCGCGGCGACTCCGACCAGTGCCTTACCGGCTGCGTCGGGCGCCTGCCGTTCGCCGAGCAGAGGGCCTACCAGCGATGCCAGTACGACGCCCGCCGCCACAACCCGCGCGTCGCGTGGAACGACATCCGCCGCTTCTGCGCGGGCCGTGTCCCATGGAAAAAGCTGATCGACCGCATGCAGACCTGCACGCGCGCCGTGGAGCCGGGATCGCGCGAGCTCAACGCGCTCGCGAAGCTACTGCTGCGCCAGGGCGCGCGGCCGTTCTTCCTGATCCCCGACGCGACGGCGATGGCCGGGTTCGTCGAGCTTTCGCAGCGCGTGCAGGGGAGCTTGCGCTACGTCCCCGACGACGCGACCGAACCACGCCCGTATGTCGAGGCGCTCGACGAGATTGCGGAGCAGCTCTCGACCCAGGTCGAGGTCGGCTATGCGTGGCCGGCGACCCGTCGCACCACCGACGTCGCCAAGACGCAGCTGCTCGTCAACCGCAACACGCTCTGGCGCGGGCTCGCTCGCCTGCCCGGCGACGCGAACGATCCGACCGCGGGCCTTGCGGCGGATGGCGATGAAGCGTGCCCAAAGCTCGTCGCGGTCTCGCGCGCCGGCGACGTGACCACGAGCGACGGCTGCGAACAGAGCACGACGTGGCGCTCGTTGGGCGCGCTCGGCGCCGCGACCCGGCAGGTCGCCAACGTCAACGGACTCACGTGGGTACTCGACAACGCCGGCCGCGTCCATGCCGTCGACGTCGCGCGCGGCGCCTTCGACGTCGACGCCGATGCGCCGGCGGGCGCCCGCCAGCTGCTCGGCGTCGACGGCCAGGCGTGGCTGCTGGCACGCGTCGACGACGACGGCCCCACGACGGTCGCACGCTTCGTTGGCGACGGCAACGGCAACAGCCACTGGCAGACCGCGCCCGCGTTGCCGGCGTCTCCGCTGGCCAACGCCGTGCTCTTCAGCGCCGCCGATGGCTTCGGCGCGTACGTCTGCGTGCAGGACGCGCCCGAGCAGGCGTGGTGCCTCGATGGACCCGGCGGCTGGCACGCCCGCGCGTCGACGGGGCTGCCGGCGGAAGCACTGGCAGGGCCAGTGCGCGTGGTGCACCCGCTCGGTCGGCCCGAGGTTGCGGTTCTCGCCGGGGCGGATGGAGTGCTGCGCCGCAGCAGCGACGGCGGACGCTCGTGGCGCGCGCTCGCGCTCAACGCCGCCGCAATCGCGCCAACGGCGTCGAAGCCGGTCGCTCCGCGCGCACCGTTGTGGGCGACGAAGAAGCCGCCGAGGCCGGCCATGACGACGACCACGACGGCTTCGCAGCCTGTGCTGGCGTTGACAACAGTGCCCGGCGAGCGTCCGCTGGTGTGTGCCGCAACGGCGACGCAGGTGAGCTGTAGCGAGGACAGCGGACTGCAGTGGGAGCCGTACGGACGGGCGGGCGGGGCGGGCGACGTGGGGCTTGCGGCGGCGGGGCGGCAGCTCTTCCTCGCGCGCGGCGGCGAGGTCCAGCAGCTCGTGCGCATCGTGAACCGCGACGTCCCGTCAAGCGCCGTCTACTTCGGCACCGACGACGAGCGTCCGCTCTC
>CAIOSS010001151.1 GCA_903860995.1 uncultured delta proteobacterium
GCAGGCGCCGGGTCTCGTGGAACAGGCAGAGCTGATGGGCGGCCTGCGGCCACACCCTGGCGACCACCTCCGGGTAGAGCGCCGAGCCATCGGTGACCACCTCCGCGGGCGCGATCCCGGCGTCGCGCAGTCGCTCCAGGAACCCCTGCACCGCGGGCTGCTGGACGGAGCCCTGGACGAGCTCGTAGCCGACGAGGCGATCGCCGTCGGGCGCCCCGGGATCGACCGCCACCAGCAGCGCGAGGTCGCCCTGGTAGACCTCATCGACGCAGAGCACGCCGGAGAAGGACTGCACGATCCAGGCAGTGTAGTCGTCGCCGAGCGTCTGGCCGGCGGCGAAGGTGCGGCACCAGTCGCGGATGACCGTGGCGCTGGGGCGTACCCGGAGGTCGCGCGCGAGGCGGGCGGGGACGCGGCCCGAGGCCATGCCGTCGGAGAAGACGGCGTGAACGGCCGCCGCGACGACGCGGTTGGTGTAGCTGGCGCCGGGGCGCAGGAAGGGCGGCTGCGCCCGGAAGTGCTGGCGGCACGCATGGCAGCGATCCACGCCCACCCACACGCGCAGCAGGGCGACCTCGTCGAGGGCGGCGTCGATGGCGATCCTGGTCGCCTCCCAGGCGCGGCGGACCTCCTGCCGGCAGCGAGGGCAGGGCGCGGTCGGCGGGCTGAACCGCACCTCGTGGAAGGAGCACGGAACCTGCTGAATCGTAGAGCTGGTCATCCCGAAGGATGGGCCCGGCCACCGAGGGGAGCTCGCGGCGGCCGGATGACCCACCCCCAACGCAAACCGCGAAGTGTCTCGCAAGGGGGGTCAACTTTAGTGTCGCTTGACAGTGGGTCACGCCAGGGCGCCGCAAGTGGGTCAAGGAATGGGCGCTGCCAAAGGGTGGAGGTCGCATCACACGCGGTGCAGCGGTAGCGGCGCACGAGGAGCTCGTGGAAGGAGGGGAGCTCGTCGAGCGCGAGGACCCCGCGCACGGTGCGAGGGCGGAGGCCGTGGCCATGGAGCACGAGCGGGCCGCCGGGCGGGGCGCTGGCCACGTGGCAGCATGGGGTGATGGGCGGTCGCGCGTCGTGGACGGTGGGCGGGCGGGCGAGCCAGTCCTTGACGCAGAGCGTGAAGCAGACGACTCGTGATGGGTCCCGGTGACTTTCTCCCAAGGCATCATCGGGGCCCGACGGGAGGGTGTTGGCGCACCGCTCCCGTCACCTATTTCCACTGGCCGACACGACGTCGCGGCCCCGCTCCTGGAGCGCGACTACATCGCGGCGGGCGGCGAGCGCACGGGCAAACCGATGAGGGCCATCGTCGCGCTGGCAACCCCACCGCCATCAACGAGTCGGCACGAAAACGGGCCGCGAAACCTCAACTCACGCGCTCGGTAACAGTCAGCGCGGAACCGCCTTCGAGTGCCCGGGAACGACCTTCGGGTGCGTCCGGAATCGCCTTCGTGTCACACCGGAATCGACCTTCGGGTGAACGCGGAATACGCAACCGAGAATGCTGCGCCGCTGTCAGCCCCGGCCTCGTTGACCCGTCCCCGGGGCATGAACACCCCATCATCGCTTCCGCTCGCTGCCAACCTCCAATCCTCGCTTACCACCGAGGGTTTCGTGCTCGTCGGCCAGACCGACCTCCCCGCTCGGTCCGCCCGGCTCACCACGGTGCCGTCGGCGCTCCACTCCGCGGTTCGCTCTCGGCTCGCGAATGACCATCCGCAGGGCGTCTACGCCCATCAGGAGATGGCGCTCGTCCTCCATTTGCAGGGCCGCGACGTCTGTCTCGCGACGCCCACCGCATCGGGCAAGAGCCTCGTGTTCATGAGCGCCGCGCTCGACCTCACGCTCCGCGACCCGCACGCTCGCGTGCTCGTGCTGTATCCGATGCGCGCCCTCCTGCATGATCAGGGCGCTCGCTGGGGGACGTTCCTCGCAGGCAGCGGCGTCTCGCATGCGGTCATTGACGGTGGCGTGCCGGGCGCGCAGCGCACGGCGCGCATTCGAGAGAACCGTGTAGTGTTGATGACGCCGGACGTCGTCCATGCGTGGCTCCTCTCCCATCTTCACGAACCCGCGCTCGCGGAGTTCGCCGCCCACCTCGGACTGCTGGTGCTCGACGAAGCGCACACCTACGACGGCGTCTTCGGTACCAACGCAGCCTTCCTGTTCCGTCGGCTGCGCGTCGCCGCGCATGACCACCGACTGATCGCCAGCACGGCCACGGTCGACGACCCGGAGGGCTTCCTCCGACGTCTCACCGGTCGCGAGGTGGCGGTCGTGGGCCCTGCCGACGACGGAGCAGCCGCGCCTGCCCGTAGCATCCTTCACCTTCAGTCCCCAGGCGCGAAGCGAGACCGCAACCGCACCATGGCGCGCGTGGTCGCGATGCTCGCCCAGGGGGATCAGCGCTTCCTGGTGTTCGCCGATTCCCGCCGGGGTGTCGAGCAGATCACCGCGATGGCCCATGAGCGTCTGCGCGCGATGAACGCTGACGAGGACGAGGACGGCGCCGGGCCCGAGGCGCAGGTGCTTCCGTACCGCGCGGGCTACGAGACCGAGGATCGAGTCGCCATCCAGCAGGCTCTCGCCAACGGAACGCTCGTCGGCGTGGTCGCGACCTCCGCGCTCGAGCTCGGCCTCGACATCGGCGAGATCAACGTGGTCGCAATGATGGGCGTGCCGGCGACGATGAAGTCGTTCCGCCAGCGGTTGGGCCGCGCGGGGCGTCGTAGCCCCTCGGTGTGCCTCCTCTGCGATCTCGACGAGGCGCTCGAGGCGGGGCCAACGGCGCTCGGTGTCTACCTCGCGCGACCGCCCGAGCCGAGCTGGATCTATCTCGA
>CAIOSS010001152.1 GCA_903860995.1 uncultured delta proteobacterium
CATCAAGAAGCGTGACCACGCTCAACGCGCAGATCAGTCGGAAATCCGTGTGGTTTCTGTTGGTTGTGTGACTAGACCCAGGGGGCCAACTGTCAAAGTCGGGCCGCGCGTCGGCGCCTGTTAGCGGAAGGCGCCGCGCCAGGCCTGCTGGCTGGGCGAGTCGGCGTCGGCCCGCAGCCGCATCCGCCGCGCGCCCTCTGGCCGCGCCAGGAACACCCCGTTGCGCCCCTGCCGCTTGGCCTCGGCCTTGGCGATGTTGGCGCGCTCGGGCAGGGCGCCGCGCTCGAAGCACGGCGTGGCGGCGACGCCGATCGAGACCGTCAGCTTCACCGGGGCGGCGGCGACCTGGAAGGTGCGCGCCTCGACGGCCGCGCGCAGGGTCTCGGCGAAGGCCAGGGCCATGAGCTCGGAGGTGTTGTGCACCAGCACGATCATCTCGTCGCCGCCCTCGGCGTAGGCGAAGCCGTGCTCGCGCGTGGCCTCGAGGACGAGGCGGTGGATCTCGGGCAGCAGGTCGCGGTCGACCAGGCGCTCGGTGTACCGGGTGTTGAGCTGCTTGAAGTGGTCGGCGTCGAGGTAGAGCACGGCGCACCCGGAGGTGCCGACGGACTCCGCGAGGTCGTGCGCGAGGAGGTTGGGCGCGTCGAGGATGCCGAACTTCTGGTGCTTCTCCCGGCCGTCGGCGGCGGGCCCCGAGAGGCGCGTGGGCGCCCAGGCGTCGTTGTTGCCGAGGCGCTGCACCTGGGGTTTTCCCTGGTCGACGGCGACGCGGTAGATCCCCTCCGGGTCCCACGGAGGCGGCGGGCACGACAGGAAGCCCTTGCGGACGATGGCCGAGACCATCTCAGTCAAGGGCTCTCCGGCCGCGCTCGTCACCTGTTTCACGACGGCTTTGAAATCAGGCGGCTTCCACTCGTAAGGCATTGATGGGCTCCAGCCACCAGAACGGCGGCTGGGCTCGACCACTTGAGAAGATTTTGCTTCCGGGGGCCACTATGCGCCCCCCGCGAGGCGCGCTCCGCGGGCCGCCTCGAAGGCCCCTACAATGGCCGACATCGTCGGAAACCGCGACGCCTGCAGCCCCGCCCCCAGCGCGAAGAACGGCAGGAACACCCCCGCGCCCGCGCCCAGGTACCCGAGCACGAAGCCGCAGAGCGAGACGCTCTCGGCGAGGGACATCCCCAGGATGAACGGCGCCCGGTACGTCGCCACCGCGGCCTCGGCCGCGGCGCCGGGGTCGTCGAAGACCCGCTCCGTCTCGGCCGGTCGGCGGAAGCCCTCCGGCGCGCCCGACGGTTCGTCCTTCACGGCGTCGCGCGTGGCGACGTCCGCGGCTGCCGCACGCTGGCCCCCGCCGAGCTGAGCGCGGCCATCGTGACGACCATGATCAGCGTGGACGCGGGCGCGCCCAGGGGCGCCCCGGCGGTCTCTGGTGCGGAGCATGAGCAACACCCCGAGGTAGAGCGCGTTGGAGGTCAGCAGCGCGAACCAGAGGACGTGCAACGTGCGGAGCGACGCCGGTGGCCAAGGCGGCGGCCCGGGAGCACCTGCCAATGCGCGCGGGTAGGCGTACAACGGACAATGGGTGTTTCGGTACCTGCAGCGGATCAGTGCCAGCGAGGGTGCCGCGTTGGTTCGCCTATCCCCTCAACGCCA
>CAIOSS010001153.1 GCA_903860995.1 uncultured delta proteobacterium
CCACCGGGGCCATCGAGGTGGCGAGCGAGCTCACCGGGGCCCGCGCCCAGCGCTCGCTGCTCCTGGGCGCCTCGCTCGCGGCGGCGCTGCTCGCGGGCCTCGCGGGGCTCGGGCTCAGCGGCGCGGTGTCGGCGCGCATCGTCCGGCCGTTGCAGCGGCTGCGCGAGGAGGTCGCCGCGGTGGACGCCGACGCCCCGGGGCGCGCGCTCCCGGCCGGCGGCGACGGGTACGCCGAGACCGACGCGCTGCGGGCCGCGCTCGGGGAGATGCTCGCGCGGCTCGACCGTGCGCTGGCGCAGTCCCGGCGCTTCGCGGCCGACGCGGCGCACGAGCTGCGCACGCCCCTCGGGACGATGCAGGCCGAGCTGGAGCTGGCCGCGGAGGCCGACGAAGTATTACCTGAAGAGGTAAAGGTCTCCCAGCGCCGGGCGCTGCGCACGCTGGTCGGGCTCACCGCGCTGGTCGAGCGGCTGCTGATCCTGGCGGCGCCGGACGAGTCGCTGCGCGGGTCGCGCGAGGCGGTGTCGCTGGCGGAGGCGGCGGACGAGGTGCTGGCGGCGCTCGAGCCCGCGGCGCGGGCGCGGGTGCGGGCGACCGTGGACGACCGGCTGCACGTCCGGGGCGACGCGGTGCTGCTGCGGGCGATGCTGGAGAACGTGCTCAGCAACGCGCTGAAGTTCGCGCCGGCGGGCGAGGTGACGGTGAGCGCCGGGGCCGACGGCGACGACGCGGTGGTGGCGGTGACCGACGCCGGGCCGGGGGTGCCCGCGGGCGATCGGGCGCGGGTCTTCGACGCCTTCTACCGCTCGGCGGGCGCGCGGGCGGACGGGGTGCGCGGCCACGGGGTGGGCCTCGCGCTGGTGGCGCGCATCGCCCGGGCGCACGGCGGCTCGGCGGCCTTCGAGGACGCCCCGACGGGCGCGCGCCTCGTGCTCCGCCTGCCGCGCTGGCGGCCCGCGTAGCGCTACCATCCGCGCACTGTGAGCAACCCCCTGCGCGTGGTGTACCCCATCCCCGACGAAGCCTGGCCCACCGTGGAGGAGGCGGCGGGCTCGCGGCTCTTCTCGCCGCTGTCGCTCGGGCGAGGGCGCTCGCTCACGTCGCGCACCTGGGTGCCGGCGATGGTGCCGTGGCGGGCGACGGCGGAGGGCGAGGTCACCGCCGCGGTGCTCGACTGGTACGGCCGCTACGCCGACGGCGAGCCCGGCGCCATCGTGGTCGAGGCCACGGGCATCCGCGACGTCCCCAGCGGACCGCTCCTGCGCATCGGCCACGACCGCTACGTCGACGGCCTGCGCCGCCTGGTGGAGACGGTGCGCGCCCGCTCCTCCGGCCGCACCCGGCTGTTCATCCAGCTCATCGACTTCCTCACCATCCGCCGCCGCCCGGAGCCCGCGGCGTACTTCGCGCGCTTCCTCCGCGTCGACGAGGGCCACCGCCGGCGCCTCGCCGCGCAGCTCGGCGACGCCGCCCTCGCGCTCGCCCCGGACGACCGCCTCCGCGCCGCCCTCGCCGGGCTCTCCGACGAGGCCCTCGACGCGGTGCTCACCGCCCGCGAGCTCGACGACCTGCGCCGCGGCTACCGCGAGCGCGTCACCGACCTGCACCTCCCGCACATCCGATCGCTCCCCGCGGCGCTGCCGGGGCTCTTCGCGGACGCGGCCGCGCGGGCCGAGGCGGCGGGCTTCGACGGGGTCGAGCTGCACTACGCCCACGCCTACACGATGGCGTCGTTTCTCTCCGCGCTCAACGACCGCGACGACGGCTACGGGCGCACCCGCGAGGGGCGCCTGCGATTACCCATGGAGGTATTCTCGGCGGTGCGCGCGAGGGTGTCCGACGGCTTCGTGGCGGGGTGCCGCATCCTCGGCGACGAGGCCATCGAGGGGGGCAGCACGGTCGACGACGCGGCGTACTTCGGCGCCGCGCTGGCGGGCGCGGGGATGGACTTCGTGTCGGTGTCGAAGGGCGGAAAGTTCGAGGACGCGAAGCCCCCGAGGGTGGGCGCCGCGGCGTATCCGTACACGGGGCCGAGCGGCCACGAGTGCATGCCGACGGTGCGCTCGGACGCTCGCGGACCCTTCGGTCGCAACCTCCCGCTCTCCCGCGCGGTGCGCGACGCGATCCGGGCGCGCGGGCTCCCGACGCCGGTGGTCGGCGCCGGGGGCATCAACGGGTTTCGCCTGGCGGAGGCGGCGCTCGCGGCGGGCGACTGCGACGTGGTGGCGGCGGCCCGACAGAGCCTTGCGGACCCGGACTGGTGGCGCAAGGTGAGGCTCGGCCGCGGCGCGGAGGTGCGCCGCTGCAAGCTGACCAACTACTGCGAGGGCCTCGACCAGCACCACAAGGAGGTCACCTGCCAGCTCTGGGACCGGGCGACCGTCCCCGGCGAAGACCCGGCGACCGTGGCGCGCTCGGAGGACCGCCGACGTCGGCTGGAGGCGCCGCGGTGGGGGGTGCTGCGCGCGGACCGAACATCGGATACACCTCCCGACGCCCAGAAACCCCCATTGGTGGGAGATCGCCCGCCAGACACCATCACGACAGGTACCCGCGCACCATGACCACGCAGAAGACCATCGGATTCATCGGCCAGGGCTGGATCGGCAAGACCTACGCGGACGACTTCGAGCGCCGCGGCTACCGCGTGGCCCGCTTCGCCAAGGAGGAGCCCTACACGGGCAACGCCGGGCTCATCAAGGACTGCGACATCGTGTTCGTGGCGGTGCCGACGCCCACCACCCCGGAGGGCTTCGACGACAGCATCGTGCGCGGCACCATCGGCCTGGTCGGCAAGGGCAAGACGGTGGTCATCAAGTCGACGCTGGTGCCGGGCACCACGGAGTCGATCCAGAAGCAGTACCCCGACGTGAAGGTGATGCACTCGCCGGAGTTCCTGTCGGTGGCGACGGCGAAGCACGACGCGGAGAACCCCACGCGCAACATCGTGGGCATCCCGGTGAACACCGCCGAGTACCATCAGGCGGCCGACGACGTGCTCGCGGTGCTCCCGAAGGCGCCGTACTCCGTGGTGTGCTCGTCCCGCGAGGCGGAGTTCATCAAGTACGGCCGCAACGCGCTCGGCTTCGTGCGCGTGGTGTTCATCAACCTCTTCTACGACCTCGTCTCGAAGCACGGCGTCAACTGGGACGTCATCCGCCAGGCGATGTCCGCCGACCCGGACAACGGCCCGACGTACATGAACCCCGTGCACAAGTCCGGGCGAGGCGCCGGCGGCGCGTGCTTCATCAAGGACTTCGAGGCCCTCTCGCGGATGTACAAGGAACTCGTGCCCGACGAGCATGGCGCGGCCATCTTCGACAGCCTCACCGCCAAGAACATCGACCTCCTCCTCGGCACCAACAAAGACCTCGACCTGCTGCGCGGCGTGCACGGCGAGGACGTCGTCCTGCGCAAGCCCCAGGGCTGACCGTCCCCCCCCGCTCCTCCGCTCCTCCCGCCGCATCTGCCGAGGTGGTAGAGCTTGCTCCCCGATGGGACGCAAGATCGACCTCGCCCTCGGAGTCCTCAACGGCGCTGTCGGCGACTACCTTGTCCGCACCGACAACGGCCTCGCGCTGCCGATGGCCCTCCACCTCCACGGCGAGCCCGTCGCCCCGACACCCGCCGCCCTCGCCGCCGCGTACCCCGAGGCCACCGCGCGCGTGGTGGTGCTCGTGCATGGGCTCATGAACACCGAGGACATCTTCGCGATGCCCGGCGGCCGCGACTACGGCACGCTCCTGCGCGACGACCTCGGCCTGACGCCGCTGTACGTCCGCTACAACTCGGGCCTGCCCATCGCCGACAACGGCGCCGCGCTCTCGGCCCTGCTGAGCACGATCCTCGGCGTGTACCCGGTTCCCATCGGGGAGATCGTGCTGCTCGGGTACAGCATGGGCGGCCTGGTGCTGCGCGCCGCCACCCACGCCGCAGCGCTCTCCGGCGCCCCGTGGCTGCCGCGGGTCCGTCGCGCGCTCTACGTCGGAACGCCCCACCGCGGCGCCCCGACCGAGCGCGTCGGCCGCGTCGTGAGCGCGCTGCTGCGAGCCATCCCCGACCCGTACACCCGTCTCATCGCAGACGTCGCCGACCTGCGCAGCGACGGCCTGAAAGACCTCGGCGACGCCGACCTCCGCCACGAAGACCGCGCGCGCCGCACGCTCCAGGTCACCCTCCGCGACCCGCAGCACCCGGTGCCCCTGCTGCCGTCCATCTCGCACCACCTGGTGGCGGGGGCGCTCTCCGACGAGCGCTGGGTGCGGACCCTCTTCGGCGACGCGGTGGTGCCGGTGTCGAGCGCGACGGGCTGGCGCTCCCTGGGCGAGGGGCTCGACCCGTCGCGGGTGAAGGTGTTCCCGGGGATGAGCCACGCGGCCATCCCCCGCTCGCTGGACGTGTACGCCCAGCTCCGGCAATGGTGCGCCGCGCCATGACCCCTACCGGGAAGAAGCGGCTCCTCGGGCTGCGCGCGCTGCTCGAAGACGTGGTGGAGCACGGCTCGTCGGCGGTCGAGCGGGTGCACCGCGAGACGGCCGAGCGCACCTTCGCCGTGCTGGCGGCGATCCCCCCGGTGGCCGGTCCTGCGCGGGTGGTGCACGACGTCCACGACGCGGCGCTGACGGGCGTGTACGGCAGCATTCGCCTCGTGAACCGCGCGGTGGGCGCGGTGCTCACCGTGGTGATCGAGGAGGCCACGAAGCCCGACCGGGAGTGACCCCCACCCCGCTACGCCCCGGTCACCCGGTACCCGATGGCCTCCGCGAGGTGGTGGCCCAGCACCCCGGCGCTCGCGTCGAGGTCGGCGATGGTGCGCGCCAGCTTCATCACCCGGTGGATCGCCCGCGCGCTCAGCCCCAGGCGGTCGCTGGCGTCGGTCAGCAGCCGGGTGCTCATCGCGTCCAGGGCCGCCACCTCGCGCAGCTGCCGCACGTTGAGCCGCGCGTTGCAGTCCCCGCTCCGGGCCACGGCCAGGTCCCGCGCCGTCGCCACCCGCGCCCGCACCTCGGCGCTCGACGGCCCCGACGCCCCCTCGGTGAGCTGCGCCGCCCGCACCGGCGGCAGCGGAACCAGCAGGTCGATGCGGTCCATCAGCGGGCCCGACACGCGGCCGCGGTAGCGCTTCACCCGCTCCTCGGCGCAGTCGCAGCGGTCCGAGGGGTCGCCCGCGAAGCCGCAGGGGCAGGGGTTCATCGCGGCCACCAGGGTGAAGCGCGCGGGGTACCGGGCCCGCGAGCGCGCCCGCACGATGGTGATGTGCCCCTCCTCCAGGGGCTCGCGCAGGGCCTCCAGGCTCTCCCGCGGAAACTCCGGCAGCTCGTCGAGGAAGAGCACCCCGTTGTGGGCCAGCGCGATCTCCCCCGGCCGCGGCGGATCGCCGCCGCCCGCGAGCCCCGCCGCGCTCGCCGTGTGGTGCGGCGCCCGGAACGGCCGGTCGCGCAGCAGCGACACCCCCGCGCGCAGGGTGCCCGCGACGGAGTGCACGGCGGTGACCTCCATCGCCTCGCGGAAGGTGAGCGGCGGCAGCAGGGCCGGGAGCGCCCGCGCCAGCATGGTCTTGCCCCCGCCGGGCGGCCCCATGAGCAGCACGTTGTGGCCCCCCGCGGCGGCGATCTCGAGGGCGCGCTTGGCGTGCGACTGGCCGCGCACGTCGAGCAGGTCGAGCACGTCGAGGGCGTCGCCGGTGGCGAAGTCCACCACCCGGGTGCGGTCGATCAGCGGTAGCTCCCCGCGGCCGCACAGGAACTCGCACACCCCGCGCAGGGTCTCCGCGCCGCGCACCTCGATGCCCTCGACCACCGCGGCCTCGGCCCCGTTCTCCAGCGGGACGATCGCCCCGCGCATCCCCCGGTCGCGCGCCGCCAATACCTGCGGGAGTATTCCGCGCACCGGTCGCACGCTGCCCGTGAGCGACAGCTCGCCGAGCATGAGCCACCCGTCGAGGCCCACGGCGGGGCAGTCGCCCGCGGCGGCGAGGGTCGCGACGGCGATCGCGAGGTCGAAGCCTGTCCCGGCCTTCTTCACGTCCGCGGGCGCGAGGTTGACCGTCACCCGCCGCAGGGGAAAAGGGTATCCCGCCTGCTCCATGGCGGCGCGGACGCGGGTGCGGGACTCGCGCACGGCGACCTCCGCGAGGCCGACGAGGTCGAAGGCGGGCAGTCCGCGGGCGATGTCGACCTCGACCTGCACGGGGTGCGAGTCGAGGCCGATGAGCGTGCTGGCGTGGGTCGTAGCTAACAATGGCGCTTCCTCCGGGGCCCATCCCTCACCACGACGCGTGCCAGCCGGAGGGGCTCTGGAAAGCACAGGTTTTCAAGGGTTTTGACGAAGCCCGTGGCCTCGCCGCCACTGGCGGCGGGGGTGGCGGCGGGGGTGGCGGCGGGCCGTTCGTTCCCGCCGCGCCTACGGTCTGGCGTACACTCCGTGGCCTA
Organism: uncultured delta proteobacterium; assembly: GCA_903860995.1. Taxonomy (GTDB): domain Bacteria; phylum Myxococcota_A; class Polyangia; order Polyangiales; genus SCUS01. The sequence goes on from CAIOSS010001153.1 coordinate 6,432, forward strand.
CGACCCGCGGACAGGGAGCGATGACGAGCGAAGCGGAATCACGGCCGTCGATGGCCGCCAGGCTGGGACTCTCCCCCGGCGACGTCGTGGGCGGTCGCTACGAGATCATCTCGCTGCTGGGCGAAGGCGGCATGGGGGCGGTGTTCCAGGCGAAGCACCAGGTGCTCGGGCGCATCGTCGCGATCAAGGTGCTCAAGCCCGACATGGCGACGAGCGAGCAGTTCGCCGGGCGCTTCCTCCAGGAGGCCAAGAGCGCCGCCGAGCTGCACCACAAGAACATCGTCGAGATCTCGGACTACGGCGTCGACGGCGACCGGCCGTACATGGTGATGGAGTACCTCCGGGGCGAGTCGCTCGACGCGTACCTCCACCGCGAGGGGCCCCTCTCGGCCGCGCGCGCCGTGGCCATCATGGAGCCCGTGCTCCGCGCCCTCGCGATGGCCCACGAGCGCGGGATCATCCACCGCGACATCAAGCCCGACAACATCTTCCTCCAGAGCGACGACGACGGCGGCGAGCCCACCCCCAAGGTGGTGGATTTCGGCATCGCCAAGCGGCAGTCCAACGAGGACAGCCCCCAGCTCACCACCGCCAACATGGCCCTCGGAACGCCCGCGTACATGGCGCCCGAGCAGATCATGTCGTCCAAGAACGCCACCGGCGCGGCCGACCAGTACGCCGTCGGCGTCACCATCTACCAGGCCCTCACGGGGAAGTACCCCTTCGAGGCGACGACCATCAACCAGTTCATCGTGGCCAAGGCCACGCAGGACGCGCGGCTCATCACCGACCTGCGCGCAGACCTCGACCCCGCGCTCGCCGCGGTGATCATGCGCACCCTGGCGCGCAAGCCCGAGGAGCGCTTCCCGACCATCCAGGCGCTGCGCGAGGCGCTGGTGCCCTTCCGGGCGCCGCTCTCCAGCCGCCCGGGGCAGGTGTCGGGGGAGTCCAACCCCCGGGTCGGGGCCGTCACGGTCGGCAACCGCAGCCCGGAGCCGCAGATGCCCGCCGTCGGCACGGCGTCGCCCACGGTGGTTCACGGCACGCGACCCGAGGCGTCGGGCCTCGACACCCCCGCGGCCTTCGAGCGCACCGCCCCCCGCGCGGGCTCCTCCACCACGCGCGCCGCGGCTGCCGTGGTGGCCCTGCTCGCGCTGGTCGGCGGGGGCTTCGCCATCTCCCGGATGAACGCCTCGCCCCGGCCGTCGCCGCAGCGCCCGGTGATCGAGACCCCGCCGACGCCCGACCGGACGCCCGACCCGACGCCGCCGACCGTGCAGCGCCCGGTGGTGTTCTCGATCCGCGTCGACCCGCCGACCGGGGTGATCAGCCTCGACGGGGAGAACCTCGGCTCGGGTCGCGCGGAGGTGATGCGCCCCAACGACGGGCACCGTTATCAGCTCCAGATCACCGCGCCGGGCTACACGACCATCACCGAGGTGCTCACCGCCGACCGCGACGTGAGCCTCGACCGTCGGCTCACGGCGCTGGTGGAGCCCGGCCGCCCTCGTCCCCGCAACGCGCCCACGCCCACGCCAAACGTGGTGACGCCGACGCCCACCCCGACGCCGACGCCCACCCCGACGCCGACGCCGACGCCCACCCCGACGCCGCGGACGCCTCCCAACGACCCGCGGCATCCCAACATCGACCGCTCGAACCCCTTCGAAAACCAGTAGTCGCTACAGCTGCTCCACCGAGTGGAGCATCTCCGACACGAAGTGCGCCCGGTGACGGATGAGCGTGGGGCGCGGGCGGTGTGGGCGCGCGAGCGGCCAGGCAGGTCTACCGGTGTCCGGGAGCACGGCGGTGGTACCCTTCCGGGCGATGAGCACCTCGGAGATGGCAGGGCGGTTGGAGCGGGTGCGCGCGGCGATGCGCGCGGCGGGCGTCGACGCCCTGGTGGTGCGGGGCACCGACGCTTACCTGAGCGAGTATGTCCCCGAGGCGGAGAGCGGGCGCGTCTGGCTCTCGGGCTTCACCGGCAGCCTCGGCGACGCCCTCGTCACCCACGCCGGGGCGTGGCTCTTCGTCGACGGCCGCTATCACGTCCAGGCCGACCGCGAGCTCGACCCCGCCCATTGGACCGCCGTGAAGAACCCCCTCGGCGTCGCCAACGAGACCGCCTGCGCGGCGAAGCTCGCCGAGGTCGCCGGGGCGCTACCCCCGGCCGCCACCCTCGCCGTCGGCTACGACCCTGCCTGCTACTCCGTCAACGGCTGGAACGCCTTCTCCCACGAGCTCGCGGGCGCCCCCGTGCGCTGGGTCGCGCTCGCCCCGTCGCCCGTCTCCTCGGCCCGCGGCCCGGTGGCGCCGACCGTCACCGGCTCCGGGCGCCTGCGCGTCGTCGACGAGGCCACCCTCGGGCGCACCGTCGACGAGAAGGTCGCCCTGGTCGCCGCGTGGCTCGCGACGAAGCGCGCCGACGCCCTCCTGGTGACGAAGCTCGACGAGCTCGCCTGGCTCGCCAACCTGCGCGGCGAGGAGATGCCCTACCAGGCGACCTTCCGCGCCCTCGGGGTGGTCACCCGCGACGCCCTCCACCTGTCGGTGCACGTCGCGCCGGTGACCGACGCCGTGCGCGCGGCGCGGCCCTCGGTGCGCTTCGTCGACGACGACGCCCTCGCCGCCCTGCTCGCGTCGCTGGGCGCCGACGGCCGCAAGGTCCGCGTGGCGCTCGACCCCGCGAGCGTGTCGGCGGGGCTGCGCGACCGCGTCGCGGCCCTCGGCGTCGACGTGCTCGCCGTGACCTCGCCGGTGGTCGCCGCCAAGGCGAAGAAGACCCCGCCCGAGCTCGCGGCCATGAAGCGCGCCCTCGGTCGCGCCGACGGGGTCGTGGCCGCCGCGCAGGCCTGGCTCACCGACCGGGTGGCCCGCGGCGAGCGGGTGACCGAGACGGGCTTCGCCGCGCAGGTCGAGCGGATGTTCCGCGCGGCGGGGGCCGTGGGGCTGTCGTTCCGGGTGATCTCCGCCTTCGGCGTCAACGGGGCCTCGGTGCACCACCCGCCCAGCGACGAGGCCGTCATCCGGGTGGGCGAGCTCATGCTGCTCGACACCGGCTGCTACTTCGAGGAGGGCTTCGCCACCGACCTCACCCGCACCTTCTTCGTCGGCGGCCCCGGCGACGCGCCCACCCCCGCGCAGCGGCGGCTCTACACGCTCACCCTGAAGTCCGCCATCGCGGGCATGACCGCGCGGGTGCCCCGCGGCGCCTCCGGGGCGCAGATCGACGGCATCACCCGCCGGCCCCTCTGGCGCGAGGGCCTCGACTACGCCCACGGCACCGGCCACGGGGTGGGCATCAACGTCCACGAGGCGCCGCCCTCCATCGGCAAGACCGCCACGGCCACCGTCGAGCCCGGCCACGTGTTCTCCATCGAGCCCGGGCTCTACATCGAGGGCGTCGGCGGCGTGCGCATCGAGAACCTCTGCACCGTGCGCGACGATCCGTCGCACCCCGGCTTCCTTCAGGTCGAGCCGCTCACCTTCGCCCCCCTCGATGGGCGGCTCGTCGATCGGGCGCTGCTCGACGCCGACGAGTCCGAATTCTTGCGTTGGTACACGGAGCGTGGCGCGGCAGAGTTGGGAGAACATGTGACGCCCCGCTCGGCAGTGGGTTAGCATCGCAGGCCTTCCAAGCGCGATGTCGAGCCTATCCCCCAGTGAACGCATCGGAACGACCGTCGCAGGACGGTATGAGATCCGACGGATGCTCGGGGAGGGCGGGTTCAGCGCGGTCTTCGAGGCGGTGCACAACGTCACCGGGCGCGAGATCGCGCTCAAGCTGCTCCACCCCCACCTGACGACCACCGAGCAGATCACCGAGCGCTTCCTGATGGAGGCGCGGGCGATGGCGCGCATCCGCCACGACGGCATCGTGCAGGTCTTCGACGCGGGCACCGACCCCGACGGGACGGTCTACATCGCGCTCGAGCTCCTCAATGGCGAGTCGCTCGAGACCACCCTGTCGCGGGTGCGCAAGCTCACCTGGGGCGAGACCGTCGCCATCGGCATCGACCTGCTGAGCGCGCTCGCCGAGGCCCATCGCAACAACATCATCCACCGCGACATCAAGCCAGGGAACGTCTACATCGTCCGCAAGCAGGACGGCAGCAGCCAGGCGAAGCTGCTGGACTTCGGCATCGCGCACGTCACGCAGCGGGGGCAGAAGCTCACGCAGCAGGGGATGATCCTCGGCACGCCCGAGTACATGTCCCCGGAGCAGAGCCGCGGCATCAACGTCGGGCCGGAGAGCGACCTCTGGTCCGTCGGCATCGTGCTCTTCGAGTGCCTGGTCGGGCAAACGCCCTTCGTGAGCGAGACCACCACCGACATCCTGGTGAAGATCGCCACCACCACGGCGCCGCCGGTGACCAGCATCGAGCCGCTGGTGCCGAAGTCCATCAGCGACGTGATCGACCGCAGCCTCAGCCGCGAGGTCGAGAGCCGGTACCGCAGCGCCGACGAGATGGCCAGGGCGCTGCATGCGGCCCGCGACGCCGCCGACGCCGCGCGCCCGAGCAACACGCGGCCGCCCCGGGGCCCGCTCGACACGCCCCCGCGGCGGTCGCTTCCGGATACGCTCTCGGCGCCGACGGCGGAAGAGCGCTCGGGCGAGCGGCCCAGCGCGCCGAAGGTCGCTGCGTCGCCG
>CAIOSS010001154.1 GCA_903860995.1 uncultured delta proteobacterium
GCGCAGGCATGTCGTTGGGGCCGGGGTTGGGCGTGGGCGTCGGGGGATTGAGCGGCGTGGGCGGTCCGCCGTAGATCGTCTGCATCATCCCGGAGTCGGCGGTGTTGGGCGTCGGCGGCGTCGGCCCGGTCGGGTCGCACGCGCTCGTCGACAGGAAGGCTGCGGCGAAGGCCAGCATGCCCGCGCGGCTCAGGCGCTGGGAGGGCTCCGGCACGATTCCGTCTCCCGCACTCGCGGAGATTGGCTGCGCGCAGAAGGGGCACGACGGTTCGGAGGCGCGGACGTGCCGACGACATCCTCCACACGGGACGAGTGCTGCAGTGGTCATGCGGCTGAGGACACCACGGGGTCAGACTTCCTTGGAAGGGGAGCACCTGCAGGACGTTCGCCGCGGGTGACCCGTGGCGGCGACGCGTGGTAGTGGCATCGGTCATGGCGATGGAGGAGAGCTTCCTCAAGTCGGTCTTCCACGGCGTGATCCCCGAGGAGATGGTGTTTCCGTACCCCGAGCCGGGCCGGGAGCAGCGCGAGCACATCGGGCTCATCCTCGACGGCGTGCGCGGCTTCGCGCGCAAGCACGTCGACGCGGGGGCCATCGACCAGGCCGCGGAGATCCCCGAGCAGGTCTTCCAGGGCATGCGAGACCTCGGGCTCTTCGGCCTCGGGGTGCCCGCCGAGTACGGCGGCGCGGGCCTCGGCGCCACCGGGGTCGCGCGGGTCATCCAGGAACTCGCCGGCTACGACGCCTCCCTCGCGGTCACCGTCGGCGCCCACCTCTCGCTCGGCACCTCCGGGCTGCTGCTCTTCGGCACCGAGTCGCAGCGGCGCCGGCTGCTCCCGGCGATGGCGCGCGGCGAGCGCCTCGGCGGCTTCGCCCTCTCCGAGGCGGGCGCGGGGAGCGACGCGGCGGGCATCCAGACCCGGGCGGCGCTCGATCGCAGCGGCGATACCTGGGCCATCAACGGCACCAAGGCCTGGGTGACCAACGGCGGGCGCGCCGAGGTGATCACGGTGTTCGCGCGCACGACGGCCTTCGACATGCGCTCCAAGCCGCGGCTCACGGCCTTCCTCGTGGAGACCGGCGAGGGCACGGTGCGCGGCCCCAATGACCCGAAGCTCGGCCTGCGCGCGACGTCGACCCCGTGGATCCGCTTCGAGGGCGCGAAGGTGCCGTCGGAGAACGTCCTCGGCGAGGCGGGTCGAGGGTTTCGCGTGGCGATGGAGGTGCTCAACGGGGGGAGGCTGTCGCTCGCGGCAGGCTGCGTCGGCATGGCGCGCCGGCTCATCCGGCTGACGGTCGACCGGACCCAGGAGCGCCGCGCGTTCGGGCGCTCCATCGGCGAGTTCGGGATGATCAAGGACAAGGTCGCCCGGATGATGGCGGAGACCTTCGCGCTGGAGTCGATGGTCTATCTGACGACGGGGATGGTCGACGCCAAGGTGCCCGACTGGTCGCTGGAGAGCGCCATCTGCAAGGTGTTCGGGAGCGAGGTGCTCTGGCGGGTGGCCGACGACGCGCTGCAGATCGCCGCGGGCGTCGGGTACCAGCAGCCGCACCCCTGCGAGCGGGCGCTGCGCGACGCGCGGGCCAACCCGATCTTCGAGGGCACCAACGAGGTGCTGCGGGCCTTCGTGGCGCTGAGCGGGATGCAGGGCCCGGGGCGCAAACTCTCGGAGGTGGTGCGCGCCATCCGTGAGCCCATCAAGGGCATGGGGCTGATGTACGAGTTCGCGATGCAGCGGGCCCGCACCACCTTCGGGCGCGAGCGGATGAACCGCGCGCACAACACCCTGCGCCGCGAGGTGGTGATCTTCGAGGAGTACGTCGCGCACTTTCAGAAGAGCGTCGACAAGGTGCTCCGCAAGCACGGCAAGGACATCGCGGAGATGCAGTTCACCCAGCGCAGGGTGGCCGACCTCGCGACGGACCTCTACGCGCTCACGGCGGTGCTCTCGCGCACGACGCGGGCCATCGAGCGTAAGGGCGAGGAGGGCGCGCGCCGTGAGGTCGACCTCACGATGACCTTCGCCAACATGGCCGAGCGGCGCATGCAGGCCAACCTCGCGGCCTTCGACGACAACGACGACGAGCTCCGCAAGGGCGTCGCCGCCCAGGCGTACATCGACGGCGGGTACAGCTTCGACGTCGTCTGATGCCCCCGCGCACGCTCGACGTCGGCGTCATCGGATGCGGCACCGCGGGCGCCGCCGCGGCCCTCCTGCTCTGCCGCGCGGGTCACAAGGTGACCGTGTACGAGCGCGTCGAGGCACCCGGCGCGGTGGGCGCGGGGATCATGCTCCAGCCGACCGGGCAGGCGGTGCTGCGGGCGCTCGGGCTCCTCGACGCGGTGATCGCGCGCGCCGAGCCGCTGGAGTCTCTGCGCTGCGAGACCATTCGACGACGGCAGCTCTTCAAGCTCGACTACAGCGCGCTGCCGGGCGGGCACCGGGGGTATGGGCTGCACCGGGGCGCGCTCTTCGAGCGACTCTTCGCGGCGGTGAAGTCGTGCGGCGCGACGCTGCGGACGGGGGTGGAGATCGACGATCTCGCGGCGACGGACGACAACGCGGGCCTGTGGTTCGTGCAGCCCGACCGCACGAGGTTGGGGCCGCACGAGCTGTGCGTGGTGGCCGATGGCGCTCGCTCGCGGCTGCGCGACGACACCAGCATTCGCAAGGCCGTGCGCCCGTACCCTTGGGGCGCGGTGTGGTGCGTGCTCGACGACCCGGAGGCGCGCTTCACCCGCTCGCTCTACCAGGTGCTCGACGGCACCCGACGGATGGTGGGCGCGCTGCCCTCCGGGCTGGGGCCCGGGGAGGCGGCGGGGCCGCGCAAGGTGAGCGTCTTCTACTCCGTGCGCCACGACCGCGCGGAGGCATGGAAGGCCCGCGGACTCGACCGGTGCAAGAGCGAGCTGCGGGAGTTCATCCCGGCTCTCGACGGGGTGCTCGACCAGGTCGTCGATGCGCAGCAGCTGGTGTTCACCCGCTACCAGGACGTCGCGATGTACCCCTGGAACACCGACCGCGTCGTGTACCTCGGCGACGCCGCGCACGCGATGAGCCCGCAGCTCGGCCAGGGGGCCAACCTCGCGCTGCTCGACGCGATGGTGCTCGCGCAGTCGCTCGCCGCCGAGGAGGGCGTCGCCGCCGGGCTGGCGCGCTACTCCCGCGCGCGGCGCTCGAACCTTGCGTTCTACTCCTTCGCGACGCGCTGGCTGACGCCGTGGTTCCAGAGCGATCACACGGCGCTGGGCTGGCTGCGCGACGTCGGGTTCCCCCTGGGGATGCGGTTGCCGGGGGTCGAGCCGTTGATGGTCAAGGTAATGACCGGCCTCGCGCAGGGCACCGGGCTCGGTCGTCCGCTCGCGCTGCCGGGCGGATCGGCTCGCGGACGCGTCGCGGACTGATCCGCGTCGCCCCCCATCACGGCACATGCGCCGTGCGGTCCGCACTTCGCGGCGTGAGGGCGCTGCGCTAGCGTACCGGCGTGAACCTCCGACCGACCCTCTTCGGCCTCCTGCTCTCGACTGGCGCGATCGCCGGGTGTGACGACGGCGCCGCCACGCCGCCCTTCGACGCGGGCTCCCTCGACTCGGGCGCGGTGGACGCAGGCGCCGGCGATGCACCGGAGGTCCGCGCTGACGTCCCGGTCGCGGTCGACGCGGGCCCCATCGCGCCCGTCGCCGATCGGCGCGCGGGCGAGCGCCAGGCCCTCGCGCTCGGGTGCGATCCGACGGACGCGACGCGCTGCCTCATGCCCTGGCCGTCGAGCTCGTACATGCAGGCCGACGAGAGCCAGGTGACGCGGCTGCGGCTGCGCATTCCGCCCGCCGGTCTGGTAAGCGGCGACCGCGTGGCGGGCCTCGAGCGCGCCGACGGGTTCTCCCGGGCGTCGCCGCTGGTGGTGGCCTTCCCCGCGGCGCTCGACCCGGCGACGGTCGGGGACGGCGCGACCGGCGCGGTGCGGCTCATCGTCGCCGAGGGGCCGACCCGCGGCACGGTGCTTCCGGTGCGCCCGGTGGTGATCGATCCGCAGGATCTCCGCGACCCGGAGACCGGCATCGTGGCGTACCCCCGCACCCTGCTCGCGCCCGCCACCGAGCACGTCGCGGTGGTGCTCGACAGCCTGCGCGCGACGGGTGGGGCGACGCTCCAGGCCAACGACGAGACCCGCGCCGCCCTCGGGCTGCAAGCCCCGCGCACGCCCGCCCAGGAGCGGCTGCGCGCGTGGCACGCGCCGACCCGGGCGTTGCTCGCGCAGGCGGGCATCGACCCCGCGCGGGTGCTGCGCGTGTGGGGCTTCGTGACCCGCTCGCGCGAGCAGCCCCTGGTGGCGCTGCGGGCGATGCGCGCGCGCTCCATCGAGGCGCTGCGCGACGGCTCGGCGACGGTGCAGATCGACTCGGTGTCGGTGCCCTCGACGGCGTCCGCGGCGCTGGTGGTCAACGGTCGCATCCGGGGACTGCCCCGGTGGGTCGACGGCGAGCGGCTGTTGACGCGCCAGGCGACGGGCCCGGTGCCCCTCGCGGGGATGACCTACGACGCGCCCTTCCGGGTGCTGCTCCCGGCGGGAGGGTCCGGCCCGTACCCCGCGGTGGTCTTCGGGCACGGGATGGGCGGCGAGGTGACCGATGGCTCCTTCGACGACCTGCTCTCGAGCGCTGGGGCGGCGAAGATCAACATACGCTTCGACGGGCTCACCGAGACGGAGATGGCCAACACCTTCCTCGGCTTCCTGAAGATGAACCTCGGCGTCGAGCAGGCGTCGAGCGTGCTGCTCCAGGCCCTGGCCGGGGGGATGGCGGTGATCCACTCGATGCGCGGCGCGACCCCCGAGGGCGTGGCGCTCCCGGCGGCGTCCAACCTGCGGGACATCCTCGCGGCGCCGATGGTGGGCGCCAGGCCGAACCCCCTCGCCGGGCGGCGGGCCAACCCCGACACGCTCACCTGGGCGGGCGGCTCGCTCGGCGGCACCACGGGGATCACCATGGTCAACGCCGAGCCCGCGTTCATCGCAGGCGTGGCCAACGTGCCGGGCGTGGCGTGGTCGCACTTCCTCATCCGCTCGGTGCTCTTCGACATCGTGCGCACCGGGCTGCAGCGCGTGTACGGCAGCACCATGGACATCCAGCTCCAGGCGGCGATCAGCCAGACGCTCTGGGACGAGGTCGACGGCGCGGCCTGGGCCGACGCGCAGGACAACCCCCGCCCGCAGCTCATCCAGGAGGTGATGGGCGACCCCGTGCTGCCCAACCTGGGCACCGAGTTCGCGGCGTCGGCGCTGGGCGCGGTGCAGGTCGGCGCGGTGCTGACGCCCATCGCGGGGGTGAGCGCCGCAGCGTCGGCTGAGGGGCGCACGGCGGTCACCCAGTACCGGGTGCCCGCGTCGGTCACGAGCGCCTCGGACATCCACGGCTTCGCGGCGCGCAGCGGGGTGGCCTCCGAGGCGGCGCTGGAGCAGATCAGGGTCTTCCTGGCGGGCGCGTGGATGGGGCAGGCCCGGGTGGTGCTGCCCCAGAACTGCGTAAACAATACGCCTGCTGGTAGCTGCGATTTCAGCGCCTCGCGCTGAGCAACACCCCAAAGAGGAGCGACGGTGTCCCGATGAAGCGTGCGTGGTGTGTGGTCGCGGCGGCGGTGTCGGCTGGGTGCGCCGCGGAGATCGCGCCGGCGGTCGACGCGGCGGTGCGGGATGGCGGAGCGGTCGACGCCGCGCCGGGGGACGGGGGGACGCCCGACGCGGCCACGACGGCGGACGTCCCGCCGCCGATCGCCTACGGGGGTCCGGACGACTGGTGCCCGGGGCGGGACCACTGCCGTGCGACGGGTGACGGACGGCTGCGGGTGGGCGTGGCGCGCGAGCTGATCAACCCCGAGATCGTCGAGCGGGAGTGGACCGACACCAACCGCAACAACGCCTACGACATGGGCGAGGCCTTCGTCGACGTGA
>CAIOSS010001155.1 GCA_903860995.1 uncultured delta proteobacterium
CACCCGCGCCGCCCGCGCCGCCCGCGCCGCCCGCGCCGCCCGCGCCGCCGTCGGTGCGGCCCTCGCCGCACGACGACCACCGACCCAACCCCGCCGTCCCGGTGCCCGCGTACGGCATCGCGCCTTCGCCGCAGTTGCCCCCTGACGACCGCCGCGGCAGCGTGTCCACGCGCTACGGCTCGCCCCCTCGCCCCTCCGAAGACATCGAACCCTGATCCCAGCGCGGGCGATCGCACGCTTGCCGGATGGGATCGCCGACGCCTAGAGTGAAGCCCGACGTGGAACCAGCATCCGAGAAGCCTCCTCGCTTCATCGGCAAGTACGAGGTCCGCGGCGAGCTGGGCCACGGCGGCATGGCGGTGGTCTACCGGGCGCACGACCCCACCCTCGACCGCGAGGTGGCCATCAAGGTGCTGCACCCGCACCTCGCGCAGGACCCCGAGAGCCGCATGCGCTTCGAGCGCGAGGCCAAGGCCGCCGCGCGGCTGCGACACCCCAACATCGTCGAGGTGTACGAGTTCTCTGGCGACGGCGACGACGCGTCGTTCATGGTCACCGAACTGCTTGAGGGCCCGACGCTCCGGCGCTTCCTCGACCGACGCCGGGAGATCCCCGCGGAGGTCGCCGCGGCCATCGGGGTGGTGCTCTGCGAGGCGCTCTCCTGCGCCCACGCGCAGGGCGTGGTGCACCGCGACGTGAAGCCCGACAACCTCATGCTCTCCAAGGGCAAGCTGAAGCTCACGGACTTCGGCATCGCCCACGTCGCCGACCAGCGCGAGATGACCGCCACGGGCCAGGTGCTCGGCTCGCCCGCGCACATGGCGCCCGAGCAGATCGAGGGCACCCTCGTCGACGCGCGCACCGACATCTTCGCGGCCGGCACGGTGCTCTACCTCCTCTGCACCGGGCGCCTCCCCTTCGACGGGCCCAACCCCCACAGCCTGCTGCGCAAGATCCTCGACGGCGACTACCCCGACCCGCTGCGCTCGTCGCCGAAGATCGGCCACCGCTTCGCCGCCATCATCCGTCGCGCGATGTCGCGCATCCCCGACGACCGCTACGCCAGCGCCGCCGCCCTCCGGCACGACCTGCTCGCGTTCTGCGCCGAGATCGGGTGGGACGACCCGGTGCGCGAGCTCGACCGCTACTTCGCCGACCCCGATGGGGTGACCGCGAAGGTGCAGGAGGCCCTCATCGCGCGGCTGCCGGCGCGAGGCGTCGAGGCGCGCGACCGCGGCGAGCTCCCCGAGGCCATGGGGTACTTCAACCGCGCGCTCGCCATCGATCCGGGCAACTCGAAGGTGTTGTCCATGGTGCGGAGCGCGGCCCGCGCCCACCGTCGTCGGCGCAACCTCCGCTCGGCGGCCATCGTGGCCATCGCGGCGTGCTGCTCGGCGCTGGCGGGCATCGCGCTCACGGTCCTCATCCCCGAGCCGCCCCAGCCCCAGGTGGCGATGCCGACGGTTGATCGCATCCGGACGCCCGTCGAGGCTGCGCCGGCACAGATCACCGAGCGGGCGCGCCCCGCCTTCGCCGCCGACGTGCCCGCGGTAGCGGTGCCCTCCGCGCCGACCGCGCGGGCGACGGCGCGCAACGCCGACCGACACCCCCCGCAGAACACCGGTCCGGTGGCGCCAGCGCGCATGCGCGACGTGAGAATCGCCCCTTTCCCGCCCTCGGTCTGGTACTCCATAAACGGTGACCCGCCGCGCGAGTTCAACCCCCGTGAGATGCCGCTGCACCTACCGGTGGGACAACGCGCGACCATCCTGTTCTTCCTCGGTGGCTACCAGGACTTCACATGGAATGGGGTAGTCGAGGACGACAACGCGGACCTCTGGATTCGCCCGCGCCTTCGGGAGTCCTCGCCCGAGGGCGACACCAGCACCCGCGCCGGGCGTCCCTGATCGCGGTCGGTCTGGCGGTCGCAGCGTTCGCGACTGGAGCGCACGCCGACGAGCTCGACGATTTCATCCGTGCCCGAGACGCCTACATCAACGGCGAATACTCCCGCGCAGTGCGCGAGCTGCAGGAGCTGGCGGGACGCGCCGACACGCCCCGCCTCGCGGTCGTTCGGCCCAACGCGCGGAAGTTCCTCGCAGCCTCCCTCTTCGCCGATCGCCACGAGGCAGAGGCCCGGGTGGTCATCGGTGACCTCCTCCGCGCCGAACCCCGCACGCGCCTCGAGCCCGGTCAGTTCGAGGTGGGCTTCACCCGACTCTTCGACGACGTCGTCCGCTCCATGGAGGCCGAGCTCGATCGCATCCTCGTGCAGCGTGCGCAGGCCCGCCGCGCAGAGGAGAACGCCCGCGACGCCCGCCGCGCCCTCACCCTCGACCTGCTCGGCTCCGAGGCGCGCGTCCAGGTCGTGCCCCGCTGGCAGACCTTCATCCCCTTCGGCATCGGGCAGTTCGCCAACCGCCAGACCGGCCTCGGCGTGCTCTTCCTCTCGCTCGAGACCACCTTCCTCCTCGGGAGTGTGGCCGCGGCCGTCGTCGACCAGGCGGTGCGGTCGCCCACACAGTCCGACGGCGTCTACGAGCAGGGCGCCGACGACCAGCGCGCCAACGTCGCGTTCACGATGCGCGTCCTCAACTGGACCTTGCTCAGCGCCTTCGTGGCGACGACCGTCATCGGCATCGTGCAGGCGAACGGCGCCTACATCCCGCAGCGGGTCATCGACCGGGTGCCGCGGCCCGTCCCCCCGGCGCTCCAGGGCGTCCAGATCTCCGCCCAGCCCGGGGCGATGGGTGCCTCGTTGCATTTCACGCTCTGAAACTTTGCGCCGCGGGTGAATCATCGCGCGAAGGCTGCGCGTCACAGCGGCCATCCATGGAGGCAGAAAGGCTCACCGTGCAGAAAACCACCCGCTCCCCCCGTCGTTGGATCCTCGTCGCGAGCGCCCTCGGCTCGATGTCCCTGGTCGTGGCGCTCATGGCCG
>CAIOSS010001156.1 GCA_903860995.1 uncultured delta proteobacterium
CGGCAAGCTGGCCGCCACCCTCAAGACGAAGCTCAACGTGGTGCCGCCGGCGTCGCCCGTCCCCGCCCCGGCGGCGCCCGCGCCCGCGGCCACGTCGCTCGACGCGCTGCTCTCGGGGGACCGCACGCCGCTCGCGCCGCCGACGGCGGGCACGGCGGTGAGCAGCTTCCTCAAGGCGATGCGCGGGCCGTCCACGACGGCGACGCAGCCGGCCGCGGGCCGCGGGGCGCGCGACGTCATCGAGGCGGAGGTGTTCGGCACGGCGCTCGACCTGCTGCGCTCGCCCGAGGTCGCGAGCCTCGAGTCGGCGTGGCGGGGCCTGAAGCTCCTGGTCGACCAGTGCCCCGAGAACGCGGGCATCAGCGTGGAGGTGATCGACGTCGGCCCGGCGGGGGCCCTCGAGGCCATCCGCGCGGCGCTGCCCGAGGTGCCCGAAGACGAGGCCCCCGACGCGATCTTCGTGTTCGACGCGGTGGACGACCCGGCGCGGCTGCAGGCGCTCGCCAACCTCGGCGCCGACAACGACATCCCCGTGGTGGCGGGCGTCACGGCCGCGCTCTTCGGCCAGAAGGACCCGCACGCGGTGTCGGCGCGCGTCGAGGACGACGACGGCTCGCTGCCGGCGGCGTGGGCCGAGCTCCGGGCCGACGAGGCCGCGCGGTGGCTCGCGGTGGTGAGCAACCGCCCGGTGCTGCGCACCGAGGGGACGGGCGCTGCGCGGCGGGTGGTGTTCGGCTCGCCGGTGGCGGCGCTCGGGGCGATGCTCTCGGCGAGCTACCACAAGAGCGGGGCCTTCGCGCGCATCGTGGGGCCGCAGGGGGCGCTCAAGGCCGCGGGCTCGTACGAGCTGCCGAGCGGGCGCGACGCGGGCAACCTGGTGCCGACGGAGGTGTTCTACTCCATCCGCGCGCAGAGCCGGCTGGCCGAGCTCGGGATCATCGGGCTCGGGAGCGGGCGCAACAGCGACGCGATCATCCTGTCGTCGATGCCGACGGCGCGGAAGGCCGACGACGTGGTGCCGCTCTCGGCGCAGGTGCTCACCGGGCGCGTGGTGCGCTTCGCCCGCTGGGTGCTGGCGCAGCTCCCGCCGGGCGCCGAGGAGCCCGAGGTGAAGCTAATGTTCGAGCAGGCGGCGGCGGTGTTCCTCTTCCCGACGGCGCAGGAGGCGGCGCGGCTGGAGGCCCAGGTGGTGACCCAGGGCGAGCAGCGCAGCGTGGTGCTCTCCGTGAGCGCGCGGGCCGACCTCGCGGGCATCCCCTTCCACCTCGGCTTCGGGCTCCCGCTCAAGTAGCCGACGACCCCTCTACCGCTCCCCCAGCCGGACGCCGATCGCGCACGCCACCCTGGCCATCGTCGGGGTGAGCTGCCCCCGCCGGGCGCTGCGCAGCGATCGGCGCGCGGTGACCCTGTCGCCCGTGTGCGCCGCGAACCACGCGTTGCGGAGGTGACCCGACGGGTCGCGCGGGCGCATCTGCATCATCGCGTCGAGCTGGTGCGCGTCCGAGCGGAAGCCCCGCGCGGTCTGCCACGACATGAACCCCAGCAGCAGGAGCAGCGCCACCCCGGAGGCCCCCACGAGGCGCCGGGTGCCCGCCGAGAGCGTCGCCACCCAGGCGGGCGCCGGGGCGCGCAGCAGGGCCACGGCGAGCAGCAGCGCGGCGGCGGAGAGGTAGCGGTCGAGGCCGAACTCCAGGGTGTCCGCGCGCGCCACCAGCGGCAGCACGGAGAGGGTCGCCCCCGCGAGGAGCACCGCCGGGACGGGGGAGCGGGCGCCCGGGGCCGCGGTGGCGACCGGGACGGGTACGCCCGGGAGGCGCGGGGCGCCGCGGCGCCAGAGGAATACCGCGGCGAGTAAAGGGAGGGCCGCCGTGAGGGCGCTCGCGGGGGTGAGGGGCAGGGAGAGCTCCCACTGCGGGAGGCGCAGGGCGGTCGCCGTGGGGACGATCAGGGCGCGGGCGGCGACGGCCACCGCGCCCGGGCCCCGGGACGCCCAGCGGGCGAGGTCGGCGGCCGAGGGCCGCGCGGCGGCGGCGACGAGCGCGGCGGCGAGGGCGA
>CAIOSS010001157.1 GCA_903860995.1 uncultured delta proteobacterium
CGCGACGACCTTCGCCCACGTCGCGGGGTGCACGGCCCGCTCCGGCAGCACCACCGCGACAGCATGGTGCGAGGCGCCTTCCGGCGCTTCGACCACGATCACTTCTTCGAGCCGGTGCCAGGCGCATCCGCGCCGACCACGCGCTGCACCGACGTCTTCGACTTCGAGGCGCCGCTGGGCCTCCTGGGTCGCATCGCCGAGCGGGTGTTC
The DNA here is from genome assembly GCA_903860995.1 of uncultured delta proteobacterium. Taxonomy (GTDB): domain Bacteria; phylum Myxococcota_A; class Polyangia; order Polyangiales; genus SCUS01. The sequence continues at coordinate 211 of CAIOSS010001157.1, forward strand.
CTCGAGCGCTACATGCGCCGGTTCCTGGAGGAGCGGGCGCGTGTCCTCGAACAGCTCGCCACCGGCGACGACTGGGAGCGGCTCCTACCTCGCTGACTACTTCGTCTCCACGTAGGCCGGGGAGCCCGGCTCAAACATCGCCCGATTTTCGCGACCGCTGGTGGGTCGTCGAGAGTTCCTGGCGTGGCCGCTGGAGAGTCCACGATCCATCGGGCCATGTTACAAAAAACCTAGAGCCGTCATGACTGATCCTCTCGAACTGCGCGCGACAGACCTCCTCACGACCCTCTTCGACGCCGACCTTGCGGCCCGCGGGCTCTGGCTCTGGGCCGGAGGCGACGGCAACGCGCTGGTGTTTGCGAGCGATGCGCGCGAGACACTCCGCGGCATCTGGCGCATGGCGCGCGCCGGCGGCGATGGGCGACCTGCGTGCGCGGCGCTGCTTCGCGAGGCCTTGTTCGAGTCTCCGGGCGACCTTGCGGTGCTGCGACTCTCCCGCGATCTCGTCGAGGAGGCTTCGACCGATTGGATGGACCAGGTCGCCGTGACCGCGCTCCATCTCGGGCGCGCCCCCGGAGGGGCATGGAAAGACGACAGCCAGCTCGCGATCGCGCTCGCCACGCTGCCCGAGATGCCCCCGACGACCCTGGTGCTCGCGCTCGCCGCAACGCTCGACCGCCACCTCTCCAGCGAGGTGCACGCCGGACTGCTCGCGCGCTCTGACGCCTGGACCATCGCACCGGCCGAGGACTTCGATCGGGAGCAGTTGTTCGCCCCGGCGTCGGTCATCCGGGCGCTCGCGACGCTGCTCCACGGCGTCGAGGCGCTCGCGGGCCCCGCCAACGCGCGTGAGTTCACCCGGATCTCCACGGCCTGGCATGCGCTTTTTGACACCGCTCACGGCCTCGGCCCCGATGCGCTGGCTGAGCTACTCGAGGGACCGATGGCCTCCGAGCGCCTGCGACTCCATTACCTCGCACTCCACATGCAATCGCTACCGCTCTCGCACTACGCGGCGTCCATGGAGCGTGTCGTCCGGCAGGTCGCACGCCGCGGTGATCCGCGTGCCTGGCCGGAGATCGCCCCCCGAGCGCGTGCCCTCGCAGATGCCCTTCGCGCCACGCTGCCGCAGTCCGTCGCCTCGCACGGAAGGGAGGTCTAGCCCGTGAGCAATATCATCGAGATCGTGAGTGTCACTCCCGCGGTCGTCGAGCTCGGCAATGAGGTGACCCTCAAAATCCTGGTGCGAGACCGGAGACGGTTTCACGGAGGAGACTTCAGCCTCGCGGGCAGCGCCTTCGCGGAGGAGCGCAAACCCCTGCACATCAAGGGGAAAGACGGCACCAATCGCAAGAAGGAGACGTCATTCAGGACCGGGCCAGGTGCCAATGTATTCGCGGCCTATGTTGGCGCCGAGACATTCTCATACGAGCTCAAGCCCGATCGGGTGACCAGTGGGGTCGAGCTACTCACTCTCACTCCGATCAAGGACTGCGCGCGAGGGACAAGATTCACCATTGGACTCCAGGTCACCGGCGCAGCGATCGAGTTCGCCGGAACAGCCTGGCATCCAGACGTCATCCTGCTCCGACCGGGCATGAGCTTCAAAGCGGGAACCGTCTCGCAGGTACAGATCGAGGCCAGTTCTTATTCAGTGGCGCACGCGACGCTCTGTGCGTTGGTGACCTCGGAAGCCATCGCATCTGATGTCGAGGTGTTCAGTAGCCAGGGGAACAAACACTCTGTTGCGACGGTGCGTTGGGCGCACGCCGCGAGCGCCGAGCAGACCGTCACGGTCACTCCGAAAAACGGGTGGCGAAGCGGCGCGCGGATGACCTGCGGGGTCTTCGTCTATGACCGCCTCTCCGTAGAGCTGATACCCACCTCACCGCAGCGGGTGTTTCTGCGCAACCAGAAGCTCGGACTCAAGATCAGACTGCCCTTTTTGCCCACGGGCCAGGAGTTTCGGGCCAGGGTTTCGTGTTCGCGATTCCGGGAGGCCAGGGTCGTCGCGATTCCGCGCAGCGTAGACCTGCAGTCCATCACGCTGGATGTCGAATGCGATCTCGTGTCGCTCGGCGAACAATCAGCCGTCTCCGTCGTCGTCGAGACCAAGAACTTCGCCGGGCGATGGGTCGCGGCCGAGTGTCCCGACTCCAACCCCGGGCACATCGAAGTGTCCGTGCGGGATCGGATTCGCGTTGCACTTAAGAAGACCTCTCCAGAGGCTGATCTTCGACTCGGCGACAGCGTATCGGTGCAGTTTGAGTCCAGCGACGGGGCGCTCGAGGGCGGGGATTTCAAGCTCGCTTGCGCGGCGTTCGACGCGGCGACGACGGTGGCCTGGGGCAGCCCCGGAGTCGCGAGCGCGGTCTTCGAGATGACCCTGGAAAACACCGGCGCCGGGCAGCCGATCACCGTGGTGTTGCCGCCCGGCTACACCGATGTGACGCCGACCCCCGTGCTCGTGACCGTCGTCCCGCACCGGGCGGAGATCGCGGCGACGCCGACTCAGCCAAACCTGCCGCTGACGGTCGGCGAAAAGGCCGAGTGGGGGTTCACCCTGGATGGGCCGCCGAGGCGCGATACCGCAGTCGTCGTCACCTGCGACCACTTCGCATTGAACGCCCAGGGGCGGCGCGAGATCGAAGTGAACTTTCCCGCGGGCACGTTCAGCGTCACGAAGACCCTCGCCTTCGTCGAGCGCGACACACCGCTGACCGCAGAGGTCGATGTGGAGGTTGTCATCGCGAGCGGCCCCGCCGCCGTGCCGGGTGCTCGCGACCGGGCCTCCCTGACGCTCCATCCGCTCTTTGCCGTGGGCTTCGCAAGCGAGTGGATCACCCCGCCGCCCGACCGCGCGACCCATCGGCTCGAGGGCGACACGGTCACCCTCACCGTCGCACTCGCGGGACCGGCCCCGCGCGGCCGTGGTGCGGAGGTCAGGGTGGAGTCGACGGCCTTCGATCCCGTCCGCGGAACCATCCCGGGAGCGGCGCGCGAGCAGACGTTCACCGTGACGCTGCTCCGCCCACTGGACACCGCGCAGACGGTCACCGTGACGGCGGGTGATTTCGGCTGCTCGACCGCGTCGAACAACACGCGCGAACTCTGGGTCGATGCTGCCCCCCGGGTAAACTTCGCCGCGCTGGATGCGGTCACTCCTGCGGGTCCGGTCAACCTCGGTGGAGGCGCGGTGTCCGTGACGCTGGCGATCGAACTCGACGCCGATGCACCGCAGCAGGTCGAGCTGCGGGTGGACAGCCTGCTGGCCGCGGGAGTGGCCGCCGAGAGCCGGTTGGTGGTGATTCCGAAGGGCAAGCGGAAGCCAGACGTGGCCTTCAAGTTGCCTATCACCAAAGGGTATCGCGAGGCCGGTGGGGGCGCGCGCGCAGTGCCCATCACGCTCGCCCGGTTGGACCACAGCCACTGCATCCTCGGGAGTCGTACGGAGGTCTCCCTCCAGGCGATCGACGATCGGGCGACGTCCGTCGGATTTGCCAAGAAGAGCGTCGAGCGAAGGGTTCCCCTCGACCCGCCCGCCCAGCTCGTGGCCGGTGATTTCGTCCTCGTGACCGCCGACCTCGCGGTCCCCGCGGACACCGGCGGCGCCGAGGTGGAGGTGACCTGCCCGGCCATGATGGAAGCGGACGGACATCGCAGTAAGACGTTCACCTTCCCGGAAGGCACGACGCGGCAGTCGGTTCGGTTGGCCTTTGATCCGACGATGATTCCGCGCGACGCGGCGCATCCCGAGAAGATGCACACAGTCACCCTGACGCTCCGCGCGGTGCGCGGCTGCACCCTCGGCGACCGGCGCACCCTCGAGGTCAAGGTTCATCCGTTGCCGACGGCGTGGTTTGCCGCGCGCTTCATCGCACCCGTCGGCGGAACCGCGAAGATGCCCTACGACGAGGGCGAAGACGTCGTCGTCACGGTCATGCTCTCGCATGGCGCCGGGGAGGCCATTCCCGCGGGGCTCGAACTCCGGAGCAGCGCGCTCCCTGCGCCGGTACCGGTTTACTTCGCACCGAAATCGCACAGTGCGGCGATCCCGCTGAAGCTCTCGCAGGCGAGCGCGGACCCGCACGAGATCACCCTGGCGCCGATTCCGGGGCGTACCCCTGGCGTCGATGCCTGCTGGGTGCGTGACACCAAGCCCGTGGATCACACGCACGCCCTGGTCGTCGTCACGACGCCGGCGGTCACCTTCGGGGCTGCGCCCGCCCCTGCGGCCGCCGGCCTCACGGCCCGGGTCGCGGGCGCTGCAGGGTCCGCCTCTCGCTATGTCAGCAGCGGGTTTAGTGCCCTCGGCGAGGGCGTGGGCCCCCACGATCAGGGCACGAGGGTCACCCTCCACGTCGAGCTCGACAGCGACGCGCAGCGCGACGCCACCTTCCGGCTCCAGAGCACCGCATTCCCGGGGAAGGTGCAGGTCTTTACCATCAAGAAGGGCGCGCGAAGGCCCGAGTCACCGATTCAGGTGAAGCTCACCAAGGGCTTCCTCGACGAGGCGGGGGCGCCCCTGCTCCAGAAGATCAGGCTCCGGCCCATTCATGGCTGCAAGGCAGGCGCGGTGCTGACCACGGACGTGATCGTCCGGGGCACGGTGATCACCGATCCCACGCAGCCGATGCAGCCGTGTCCCTTGAAGGGAGAGCCGCCGAACGAGTTTCTCGACCTGTGCAACACGCACGGAATTTCACTGGTGCAATACCGTGGAAAAAACGCAGCGCAGACCGATCGCGGGCAGCCAGGCGGCGTCTTCGCCTTCGGGTCCGCCGCGGGGGATTCCACGGGCGTCGTCATTCAAATGATCGCCGGCTCTCCCTCCGAGGATGCCGCCAATTCCGACGCCGAAGAGCACCATCACCTGACCTTCCTGCGTCTCGGGCTCCCGACGACAGACCACTACTGCAACAGCCAATTCATCACGGATTCCGGGGAAGAATTCGACCATCCACGCGTGGAGCTGTGGCGCTACGTCGAAGACGTGAAGGACTCCACTCTTGCCTTCGGCCTCGTCGGCAAGGTCATGCAGGTGCTCGGAATCGGCAGCGACGTGTGGGAGCCCCAACTGGCGCTCGGCCTCGTCGACAAGATCAAGAAGAAGCTCGGGAAGCCCAACGACTCGGATCCCGCGAAGGTGCGGGCGAAAGCCAACCGCGAGGACGGCGCGCCGGTGCTCGCAATCCCCATCGTGATCGACCTTACGCTCACGGAGAAGGCGCTCGACAAGGGCAGCGAGACGGTCCTGGACGGGGTCGGCAGCGCAGCGCTCGCGCGGGTCTCCGCGAGCCTCGCGGAGGCCATTCCTGCGTCGAAGGTCTGGGCGGCGCTGCAGACGCACCGCGGGCTCATCGAGCCGTCGCGCTTCAAGCTCACCGTCGAGACCTGCGGGGTCCCGATCGACGTGGAGGCCCCGGCGAAGCGATTCACGGTGCCGTTGGAGGTGTTTCCTTCGGACGAATACTGCCTACAACTGATGGTCAAGCCGATTCCAGACTTCAGCGTCGGCAACGACGGCGGATATCTGGACTCCGATGGCGCCGACAAGCCCGTCCCCCCGCAGCCATTTCTCGACCTCGGGGACGAAGAAGACGAAGAGCCCGAGGAAATCGAGGTCGCGAGCGCCGGCGACATCGCGGACACCCTCTCCCCGGACAGTTATCTCAACGCCGCATCGACGCCGATGTCCGGAGCGCTCGCGCCCACCGGCGACTCGCTCGTTCGACCAGCGAGGGTCACGGAGATCAGCACCGTCAACCGTACGTTCTACGGCGGAGCAGCCGCGGCGGCGGAGAAGGCGACCGAGGCGAAGGGGTGGAGTGCGGGGTTCTTCCCCCCGTTTTCACTGCACATCACCCGGAATGGGCAGTCGCTGCTGAAGAAGAAAGACGAGGCGTTGACCGGTCGGGAGGAGATGGCCAGCGAGTACGTCGTCGCCGGCGGAAACCTCGCGTCGCAGCGTGCTGAGGAGGAAGTGACCCAGCGACTCGGGGAGAACCTCGGGAAGAAGGCCGGGACGCTCGTCGTGAGCGCGGTCACCACGGTGAAGGATTCCGCGGCGAGAAAGCTCGCCGATCTCGTGGACTCCTTCAACAAGGTGCTCGGCGCCGCGCACGAGATCATCGCCATCCTCAATGGCATTCAGGACCTGGTTCCGAGCTTCGGGTTCAGCTTCAAACTGAAGATGAAGTTTCTCGAAGGGACGCTCAGCTACCGCTTCGGATACAAGGAATTCGAGAGCCCGGAGGTCTTTCTCTGGAAGCGACTCGACCTGGCCATGACGCTGTTCAGCATCGGCATGGAGTTGCGCTTCGGGGTCGGCGCGTCGCTGCTTTTCATCAAGTTCGAGGCGATGGTCTTTCTCGAGTTTGCCGCCGAGCTCGGACTCGAGTTGAGCCGGGAGATCATCGGACCCAAGCTCGGGTGGCACACGAAGGCGCCTTGGGTCTCCGTCACCACCGCGGCCCGGGCAGGCGTCCGGGTGATCCTGGTGCACGAGAAACTCATCCGCGTGGAAGGCGCAGTCACGGGCGGGTATCGTTGGAGCTTTCGCATCGCGCCGCTCGACATCTTCGCCATCGAATGCAAACGGCAATGTCTGGGCATCGACGCCATTCTTTCGATCACCATGCCGGGATACCAGGCGAGTCCGCGGAAGCGCCTGCTCGAGGCCTCGCCCGAACGCCTTTCGATTCTCTTTCCTGCCGCTGCGCAGAAGTCGCTCTACGTGCTGCGCGTTCGGCTCGAACAGCTTTGGAGTGAGGTGATCGCGAAGTATGAGCCGCTCGAGAAGGCCATGGGAGAGTGGCACTCTCTCGCGCTCGAGCTGGTCGGACTCATCGAGCCCGTCGACGGGGCGTGGATCATCGCGCGCGGCACGTCGGACTACGAGGCCGAGGTGCGAGCGCACCGCGCAGCCAGCGCAGGGCAACCCGCGACGCCGCCGCCGACGCCGGAGCGCCTGGGCTGGCCGTACACCGAAGCACCCGGGACGCAGTACGGCCCCAACACCGATCTCGCCGCGGTGGGCGCTTCGTGTCAGTCCGGAAGCGAAACGCGACCCTGGAGAGATCAGTGGACGCTCTGCATCCAGGGTCTCTGCAACATCGACCAGAAGTTGCGCAAGCGCGACGGGTTCGCCCCGACGACGTACGGAGCCCGATTCGCGAAGCACCTCCGCGGAGATGCCACGGGCGCGGGCCTGCCGGACTTCATCGATCGAGAGGTGAAGCCGGCGATCTTGCGCTGTCTGACATCGTTGAATTCGCTCCGCCGGCTCAACGCCGACCTCGATGCGCTCGAGGACGCCGACGACGGAACCGGCACCGTGCCGACCGTCGCGACTTCCCTCAGCGCGTTCCTGCTCCGGGTCGAGGCCGAGGAGCGCACCATGGCCCGTAGCGTGGAGACGGCCGTGAAGTCCGTCCTCATCGGCAACAACGGTGACTTCGTTCGCGTGTTCAAGAAGAAGCTTCCGCTGTCGCAGCAGCGACTTCGGCTTCGCCTTGAAACAGTGAAGTACTACCTGGGAAAACTTCGTGAAACGATCGCCGAAAGCCGCGCCGATGTCGAGTTGGCGCGGGGCGAGCGAAAGCGAAAGATGACCAAGTACACCACCGCAATGGATGCAGCCGTCGCGGCCGCGCGAGCGGAGTACGATGAGACGTGCGCTGCCGCGGAGGCCAAATACGCGGAGGCCTCGAGAAAGGCCCGTAGTGGTCCCTCCTTCACCCTCACCTTAGTGCAACTTGATCCTGAGGTGGTGATCGCCGCGGCGCGGGAAAAGGCCGACCGGAAGAGGGCCGCGGCGGCGGCGACCCGGGATCAGAAGATCATCGCGGCCCACCGGATATGCAATGAGAAGAAGGCTGCGCTCGCCAGGAAGGTGATCGGGGCGAATTGGCGACTGCCCCTGGATGACCGGGGGGAGATTTCCCTGACCTCCATCAACCCCCTGGTGACCTGAGAGGGCTCGATGATCGATCACTTCATCACCATCGAAATGCTCGCGCGGGGCTGCGAGGCAGAGTTGCACCTCAACGATGTGCCCTTCGGCCGGTGCGACGGGCGCGGCGAGACGCTGGGCGCGCCCGTCCATCTCCACCTGGTCGAGGGCCGCAACGAGATCGCCGTGCTGATTCGGCCCGGCGCGCTGCCGGGCACCTTCCTCGCGGGCGACGACGCGCGCCGGGCGTGGGACGCGACGAGCGCCGAGGTCAGCGTGAAGCTCGCGCGCCATCCCCGCGGCACCCTGCTCGGCGGCCCCGACGGCGTCGTGCTCGCCGAACTCACCTGGAATAGCGCTCCCCCGCGGTCCCGCCCGTATCCCGCGGTGACGGCCACGCAGGTCGACCTCGGCCCGAGTTTCGGGCGCTGGGCGTGGCAGGACGGCGAGCCGCTGTCCCTGGGTCCGGCGCTCGACGCCGAGGTGCGCGCGCTGCTCGAACCCCTGATGGCCGACATGGCCGATGGGCTCTTCTTCTCGTGGATCAAAGCGCAGGCCATCGGGTTCGCGGAGAACGATCGCGCGTATGAAAAGCTCGAGGGCTCCACCGGCGCCGAGGCCCTCAAGCTCATCGAGATGGATCGCCTCGAGCGCCGATGGTCCTTCGACCCGCCGGGCTGGGATGCGCTGGCGCTGCGGAGCTGCGGCCGCGGCCGGTTGGTGCAGTTGCTCGCGCTGGACGGCAGGCCGTTTCTTCGCACTTCGGAGTGCGAAAACGGTGCACTCAACTACTTCCCTGCGATGCTGGCGCGGCTCGACGGCGAGTTGAAGATCGTACGATGAGGCCGCGATGCTGAAGATCAGACAGGGGCAGTGGGAGGCCCTGGGCGCGCAAGGCCGCACGCGGTGGTGCGATGGCGTAATCGCCGACGTGCTCAGCGAACAGACGAGCCCGGGGCGGACTGAGCCCGAGCTTCGGGCGACGCTCGATCGCGCCTTCGACTTCGCGGCCCAGCACGGGATGCAGGGCGGCGATCTCGTGCTGAGGGTGTTTGCGCTGATGGCTCACTGGGGTGACGACTTCGCGCGGTCGGAGAAGACACCGTGGGCGGCGCGAGTGCTCGCCTGGGAGGACTCCACGCCGGCGAAGAAGCTCGCGGCGCTAGAGTTCTACGGCGGGCGACAATTCGAAGCGGCGCTCAGAGAACGGCTGCGCGGTCACTGAAGACGTGTTGGCTGGCCATCATCGGGCCGGACTGGGACTACTCGCACGAGTCGCAGGGTGTGCGCGCGCGCGAGAGCTCGAGTTCGACATCCGCTGGGACCCGCGGCGCGGGCGGGGGTTTGGCTCGCCCGCGCTGAAACAGGGCCGTTCAAATCGGTCAACGCCAGCGGCGCTCTCCAGCAGCCACGCCCGGAGCTCACGACGACCCACCAGTAACTACGAAAATCGCATCCATGGATATTCTGTAAACCCGATCGGATTCGTGCGGGCGAGGGTGACCCGTTGGACGCCCTATTCCATCTCAGGCAACATGAAGTCCAATCATCGAATGTCCGGTTCCTTTGCGGGCAACAAGTCCTATCTCCCTGAGAAGCCGTGCGTCGCCTGCGGGCGCGTCATGACGTGGCGCAAGAAGTGGGCAAAGAACTGGGCAGAGGTGAAGTTCTGCTCTGATCGTTGCCGTGGAAATTCCCGAAAGCAGACGTAGCGCCCATCTGGCGTGGTAGCAGGCTCCAGCCATGACTACTCCCCATGCCTGACCGGTTAGCGTAAGACGTCTCGCTGGACGGCCGTTTCCTCACGCATCGTGCGCGAGGATGCGTGAGCGTGGTCACGCTTCTTGATGGTGATTCGATCACGCTCTTTGATGGGATCGGGGCGAGCGGGTGAGGACGACCGAGGTCCTCGCGTCTCGTGGTCGCCGTCAGAAAGGGAGGTCGTCGTTCGGCCGGTCGGCGTCGCGGTCGCGCTGTCGGTCGAGGAGGTGC
>CAIOSS010001158.1 GCA_903860995.1 uncultured delta proteobacterium
CCGAGCCGTCGCGGTCGGGCGGCGCGGTGACCACGAGCGCGCTCGCGGCGGCGGCGGTGACCAGCTCGCTCCAGCGCATCGGGTCGCGGGCGAAGGCGTCGGCGCGGGGCGCGAGGCGCAGCTCGCCGCGGCGCCAGTCGGTGTCGAACCAGGCCGAGGCGCCGTCGGCGAAGAGGCGCTGGAGGGGCGTCTGCGGGTCGCTGAAGCGCATGCTGTCGACGCGCAGCGCGAGGTCGCCGCCGCGGCGGCGGAGGTAGATGCCCGCCGCGGCGACGGCGCGCGGCACGTCGACGGACTGGCCCGCGCCGAGCCCGACGAGGTGGGCGCCGGCGGTGGCGCCGAGCAGCGTGGGGGCGTCGGCGCCGTCCACCACGAGGACTTCGACGCCCTCGACGGGGCAGGTGGTGAGGCGCGGGCCGGTCACGCGCAGGTCGCCCGCGGGGGTGCGCTCGAAGGCCACGGCCGTGGTGCCCTCGCCGAGGTGCGCGAGGCAGGGGCGGAGCGCGAGGGTCTGCGCGGGGGGCGCCTCGCGGCCTGCGGGGGGCGGCAGCGCGAAGACCTCGAGGTCGGCCGCGAGCTCCGTGCGCGTGAAGGGGAGGCCCGCGTCGCGCAGGAACATCGGCAGGTCGCGCTCGTCGTCGGGCAGCGCCGCGGCGTCGCGGAGCACCGTCCCGGCGACCGTGCGCACGCCGTAGCGGCACTCGGCGCGGGAGCGGAAGCGGTCGGTGAGCGCCGCGGTCACGTGGGTCGTCGGCGCGCCGTCACCGCTCGGGGCGAAGCAGAAGGTCTGCGCGGCGGCGACCGCCGGGCTGAGGGGGAGCGTGAGGGCGAGGGCGAGACGGGGGAGGGGCCGCATCCGCGCGCGGTAGCACGGCGGGGCGCTGTGAACGGAGTTACTGACGGACTGGCGGCGGCGCATGCGTCGGAACGTCCCAAGATCGCAACGCCAGCTGAGGCACTCGCAGGTTGGCCCTCCCGACGACGCGTCGAAGGGCGCTGCCTCCGCTGCGCGGCTTCGTGTTAGGGTCGCCGGCGGCATGGCGAGGGATATTGACCGGCTGGTCGACGCGGTGGTGGCAAGGGTTCAGCAGGAGATGGCGACGCCCGCCCGGGACGCCCCGCGTCCGACGGTGACGCCCCGGGTGGGGGGCGCCGGGCAGGGCCCGGGCGCGGTGGCGCCGGTGGCCGGCCAGGCGGGCCCCGCGATGCAGCCGAGGCCCGACCTCGCGCGGGTCATCGACCACACGCTGCTCAAGCCCGACGCCACCCGCGACGACCTGCGCAAGGTCTGCTCCGAGGCGATGACCTGGAGGTTCTTCTCGGTCTGCGTCAACAGCGTCAACGTGCCGTTCTGCCGCCAGCAGCTCACCGGCTCGACGGTGTGCGTGTGCGCGGTGGTGGGCTTCCCCCTCGGCGCGATGACCCCCAACGCGAAGGCCTTCGAGACGAGCGAGGCCATCCGCGCGGGCGCCGACGAGATCGACATGGTCATCAACGTCGGGGCGCTGAAGTCCGGCGACTACGCGCTGGTGCTCGACGACATCGCGCGCGTCGTCGGCGCGGCGCCGGGCCGCGTGGTGAAGGTCATCCTGGAGACCTCGATGCTCACCCGCGACGAGAAGGTCATCGCGTGCGCGCTCTCCAAGGCCGCGGGCGCGAGCTATGTGAAGACCTCGACGGGCTTCGGCGGCGGCGGCGCCACGGCGGACGACATCGCGCTGATGCGTGGCGTCGTGGGCCCCGAGCTCGGGGTGAAGGCCAGCGGCGGCGTGCGAACGGCCGCGGACGCCGATCGGATGATCGCCGTCGGCGCGACCCGCGTGGGCGCGAGCAGCTCCGTGGCGATCGTCAGCGGCGGCACTGGATCGGGCGGGTACTGATCACCCGCCGCGGCGGGTGGGAGCGTGCGACCCGAGGTGCTCCCGGAGGTGGCGCACCCCCTGGAGGATGCGGGTCTTCACCGTGCCGAGGGGCTGCGCCAGCCGCGCTGCGATCTCCGAGTGGGACAGGCCGCTGAAGTACGCGAGCTCGAGCACAGCGCGCTGCTCGGGGCGCAGCGTTCCGAGGGCCACCTGTACCGCGGCGGCGCGCTCTGCGTCGGCGTGGGCGCCTTCGGGGCCGGGCGCTGCCTCCGAGGGCGTGGCGTCCGCGGCGCCGTCCTCGTAGAGGGCGCGGCGCCGACGGGCGCGCACGACGTCGATGGCCCGGTTGCGGGTCAGGGTCACCAGCCACGCGAGAGCCGATCCGCGGGCTCGGTCAAACGAACCCGCCTCGCGCCACGCGCGCATGAACGTGTCCTGGACGACCTCCTCGGCATCGGGGCGCGTGCCGGTCACCCGCACCGCGACCGCCATCAGTGTTCCGCCCACGCCGTCGTAGAGCCTTATGAGGGCGGCGCGGTCTCCCGCGGCGACGCGCTCGAGAAGGTCCTCTTGCTCACCGCGGGTCATCGCATCATCTCGGGGGCGGTCACCGGGCTGCCGTTCACCGGCAAGCCGCGCGCATCGGATCTTCCCACAAGGCCACGATGCTCTCCAACGTGCGCGGGGAAGTCAACGCAACCGCGCACCGCATGCGTCCGGTGCCCTTGCGACACAGCCGCCACTCGGGTTACGCCCCCTGCGTCTCCTCGGAGCACCGCCCGATGCAACCCAACCTCTCCCGGCTTCGTCCGCACGCCGACTGCAGCCTGCTGGTGCTCGCGGCTGCGCTCGCGGACGGCGACGCCGAGCTGTTCGGCGACGACGGTGTTTCCCTTCCCGACCTGCATGGCCCAGTACAACACCGACGCGTCGTGCGTGCTCGCGCCGAACGAGGCATGCCTCTCCAACCCGCTCTTCCGCACGGTGGCGGAGTGCGCCTGCGGGGCGTGCGCCGAGTCGTGCGGCCCGCTCTGCGGGTCGTTCTAGACAAAGCCCCCCCATAGGGAACGCACCAATGCTGGACCTTCGATTTGTAGTGGAGCACCTCGACGAGGTGCGCGCTTCCCTCAGCCGCCGCGGCCCTCTGCCGGTCGGCTTCGACCGCGTCACCGACCTCGCGCGCGCGCGCCGCGAGGCCATCCTCGCGGGCGAGTCGAAGAAGCGGGCGGTCAACGAGGCGAGCGCGGCGATCGCGAAGCTGCCGAAGGGCTCCGACGAGCAGGCGGCCGCCCGGGCGGCGTCGCGGGCGCTCGGCGAGGAGGCCGCGGGCTTCGAGCGCACACAGAAGGCCGCGGAGGCCGAGCTCGAGGAGCTGCTGCTCCGGATGCCCAACATGGTCGACCCCTCCGTGCCCGACGGCGACTCCGCGGAGCACAACGTGGTGGTGCGCACCTGGGGCGAGGCCCCGGTGATGTCCTTCGCGCCGCGCGAGCACCACGACCTGGGCGAAGCCCTGGGCATCCTGGACTTCGAGCGCGCGTCGAAGCTCTCCGGGCCGCGCTTCAGCGTCCTCTGGGGCGCCGGGGCGGCGATGGAGCGGGGGCTCGTGCAGTTCATGCTCGACACCCACGTGCATGATCACGGTTACACCGAAGTGTATCCGCCCTTCATGGTGAAGGCCGACGCGCTGCGCGGGACGGGCAACCTCCCGAAGTTCGAGGCCGACCTGTTCAAGATCGGGGGCGAGGGCGAGCGCTCGTACGACCTCTACCTCATCCCGACCGCGGAGGTGCCGGTGACCAACCTGCACGCCGGGGAGATCCTCGACGACGCGACCCTCCCTCGGCGGTACGCGGCCTTCACGCCGTGCTTCCGCAGCGAGGCGGGCTCCGCGGGGCGCGACACGCGCGGGCTCATCCGGCAGCACCAGTTCGACAAGGTGGAGGTCGTCCACCTCGAGCGCCCGGAGGAGAGCGAGGCCGCGCACGAGCGGCTCACGGCGGCGGCGGAGTCCATCCTCCAGCGCCTGGGGCTGCACTACCGCGTGGTGCTGCTCTGCGCGGGCGACATGAGCGTGAACTCCCGCAAGACCTACGACATCGAGGTCTGGCTGCCGGGCCAGAACGCCTACCGCGAGATCTCGTCGTGCTCGAACTTCGGCGACTTCCAGGCTCGCCGGGCCGACCTGAAATACCGCCCCGCGGTGGAGGGCTCCGCGAAGGTGAAGCCTCGGTTGCTGCACACCCTCAACGGCTCGGCGCTCGCGGTGGGGCGCACGCTCGTGGCGATCCTGGAGCAGTACCAGCAGGAGGACGGCAGCGTGGTGGTCCCGACCGCGCTGCGGCCCTACCTGCGCGGCCTCGAGCGCATCACGCGCTGAGCCGCTACGGACCTCGCAGGAGGGAGAGGTAGGCCTGCATCAGGCGCTCGCCCCCGAGCATGTACTCGATGGCGCCGAGCGCGAGGAAGGGCCCGAAGGGGATCATCATCCGCATCAGCGGCTCCGGGCCTTCGGCCGCTGCGTCGGGCTCGTCGGGCTCGTCGGCGACGTCTTCGAGGGCGCGGGGTGTACGCTTCCAACCGGTGATCCGTGCGGTGAGGGCCAGCGCCGACTCCCACCAGGATCCCGCGTCGTCGTCCTCGAGGTCGTCGGGGTCGATGTCCGGCGCGAGCTTCCAGCCGGTGGCGCGGGCGAGCAGGCTCGCGGCGATGCCCTGCATCGATCCGGCGAAGAGGGCGAAGACCACAGCCTGGGGCCCGAGCAGGGCGCCGACCATCGCCATGAGCTTCACGTCCCCGAGGCCCATCCCATCACGCTTCAGGAATCGGTCCCAGACGAAGTAGAAGGCGTAGGGGATGCCCGCGCCGAGGGCGACGCCGACGAGCGAAGCGCGCCACCCGATGCCGGGGAGCATGAGGTTGGCGACGACGCCCAGCCCCGTGCCGCCCAGGGTGATGAAGTCGGGCAGCAGGAGCTTCTTGAGGTCGATGAACGACGCGGTGAGCAGCCCCCAGGCGAAGGCGAAGCGCACGAAGAAGAGCGCGAGGAAGACCGGCAGCGCGAGGTCGACCTGCGCGCGGAGAAGCAGCTCGACGATGGCGAGCGCGCACACGGCGTACATCGCCTCGATGAGGGCGTAGCGCGGAGAGATGGGGGCCTTGCAGTCGCGGCAGCGGCCGCGCAGCCAGAGCCACGCGAGGATGGGCACGTTGTCGTAGGGCCGCACCGGCTTCTGGCAGTGCGGGCAGTGCGAGCCGGGGCGGACCAGGGAGTGGCGCGGCCAGCGGTGCACCACGACGGTCGCGAAGCTCCCCCAGACGGCGCCCCACAGGAAGGCGAACACCCGGAAGAACCACGCCGGCAGGTCGGCCGCGATCATCCGGCGGACGGCGGGCTCGTCGGGGGCGACGACGGGCTCTGGGTGGTCTTGCGCAGCGACCGGAGGCAGAGCCGGGCGCGCCGGAGCTCGTGGGCGAGGGTGACGGCCCGCATCGGGTCGTGCTGGTTGCGGCGGATGAAGATCACCAGGTGGCGCCGGGCGCGCCGCCGGTCGCCGCTCGCGGCGTGGAGCAGTCCCAGCACGAAGCGCCCGAAGCCCTCGCCGCAGCGGGCGGACTCGAGCTCCTCGATGCGCTCGTCGAGGTCTTCGATGTCCGAGGGGAGCTCTCCCGCGTCGAGGCGCACGAGGGCGACGTAGGCGCGATGCAGCGCGCGGGTGGTCAGCGACCAGCGCACCGCGCGGTCGAGCGCGCTCAGGGCCTCCGCGGTCTGCTCGGCGTGGTGCAGGGCGATGCCCACGGAGAACCAGTGCATCGCGCGGCGGGAGGCCGGGGCGTTGCGGGCGGCGATGCGGTAGGCCTGCGCGGCGCGCATCCACCAGCCCAGGGTGAGGCACGCACGGCCCAGGTCGACGTGGGCGATCTCCTGGGCCACTCCGAGGCGGACCATCTTGCGGGCGACGGCGTGAGCCGATCGGACGCGGCGGGCATAGAGGTGCGAGCGGTAGATTTCGCGGAGGAGCAGGACGCGCGTCTCAGCGTCGACCCGGTCGGAGGCGTAGCGCAGCCCCTTCTCGGCGTAGACGGCGGCGGCGTCGGGTGACCCGGTGTGAAGCGCCAGACGAAGATAGTCGTCTGCCGTCATGGGTCGCTGCGTTCTCACGGGGGAAACCATAGCAGCCCGGACGCCCAGGGCACACGAACCTTTACGGTGGGACTGAAGACCCCGTCAGGATATGTCACCTCGTCGGTAGGGTAGTTGTGCTTCGAAATTAGATGTTTTCGAGCGCCAGAACCCCGCTGAGGCGACAGATACGCTGGAGTTCCAGCGACTGTGGCCTGTCAGCAGGGGCAGGAAGTGCACTGCCGGTCACGCGGAATGGACCATCCCAACGGGCGATCAGGGCGTACGGTGCCGGATTCCGAAGGCGTCGATGGGGGAAGCAGGGACCGGGCGCCGGGTAGAGGGCGCACGGGCGCTCAGTTGGCGGGGCCCACCCAGCGGATGAGGCAGGCGGTGATGTTGTCCGGGCCGCCGTTCTCGTTGGCGCGGGCGATGAGGCGCGAGGCGGCGGCCTTGAGGTCGCCCTTGTTCTCCTCGACGAGGCGAAGCAGCTCGGGGTCGGGCACGGGGCCGGAGAGACCGTCGGAGCAGAGCAGGTAGATGTCCCCCGCTGTGGGGTGGTCGAGCTTGGAGTCGACCTTGACCGAGTCCTTCATGCCGAGCGCGCGGACGATGACGTTCTTGTGGGGGAAGTTGGCGATCTCCTCCTCCGTCAGCTTGCGCATCTTCAGGTAGTCGTTGAGCAGCGAGTGGTCTTCGGTGAGCTGCTCGATGGCACCGTTGCGGATGCGGTAGACCCGCGAGTCGCCGACGTGCCCGATGATGATGCCCTCGCGGACGGCGAGGCAGACGACCAGCGTCGTGCCCATGCCCCGGTAACGCGGCTCGCGCTGCGCCGCCTCGAAGATGCGCAGGTTGGCCAGCTTCACCGCGGTGATGAGCCGGTTCTCCTCGTAGCTCCGCTGTTTGTCCATCTTGTACGGCCAGGTGGCGTCGGGGTCCTTCGCCGTGGCCTCGAAGAACTCCCGCATCGCGTCGATGGCCATCTTTGAGGCGACCTCGCCGGAGGCGTGACCGCCCATCCCGTCGGCGACGATCACGAGGTTCTCCTCGGACACGATCGAGAAATTGTCCTCGTTGTGGGTGCGCTTCATGCCGACGTTGGTCTCGCCGCTCAATTCCATGCGCACGGGATGGCCTGGCACGTCGCGCTCCCTTGGTTTTCCGCGGGAGAACGCTTCCTCCCGATTGATCGGCGAAAGCTATCCCGAGTGCTTTCGGCGCGTCAACACAACACGCAGCGCGCGCCCGCGCTCACGTCGCGAGGTGGTCATTCACCGCGCGAACGAACGCCGCGGGCTGCTCGATGAAGGGAAGGTGTCCCGCGGCGGCGAGTTCGTGGTAGCGCCCGTGCGGGAGCAGCTCCGCGAGCGCGCGGCTCTCCTCGGGGCGGAAGGTGAGGTCGTCGTCGCCGGAGAGCACGAGCGTCGGCGCGCGCACCTCCGAGGCGAGCGCGCGCGCGTCGAAGCGCTGCGCCGCGGCGAGGAAGTTGGCGTCGGCCTCGGCGCGGTATCGCATGCCCCGGGCCATCGCCTCGATGGTCGCGTCGCTCGGCGGTCGGTGCCACCACATGCGACCGAGCCCGCGGAAGAGGCGCGGCAGCGAGCGCGGGTCGCGCAGCGTCCCCTGCGGGGTGGAGAGCGCCTGGATCGCGG